>CAXUOL010000032.1:0-21712 GCA_964252435.1 uncultured Nostoc sp. | reverse complement strand
CAGTTATCCATTCTGCTGGTAAAGTGGCTTCAGGGTTGACTAGCGGGAATTCTGCTTCAGTACTGCCGTAGAAAACACGGCTTGCGTCTTTACAAGCTGGATCATGCGGTAACTGCTGCATGAGGAAGCGTGTACAAGCTTCTACAGTATCAGCACCCTGAACATATTCGGGGAGAAGGAAAACCAACCGGAATTTATGCCATTCTGGTTTATGACTGGCTGTGGTGTAAATTAAAGCACAGTGTTTTTTAATGAAGGGATGGGCTAGGGCTTCTGAGATCGTTAATTGGTGATCGTAAACTTTGATAGAATTGCCGTTAGCGTCCTTAATCGGCTTGTCATAAGCATCACGGGCGACATCGGAATTATCAATGTCGAGTAGTAGCCACTGAGAACCGATGACATTGGCCTTACTGCGCCATTTTCCCCCTAACAGTCCGGCACAGATGGCGTGACCTGCTTTTATGTGTTGCTGGACATCGGCTAGAGTGCCGAATACATCAATGAAGTTACCGGCCAGCTTCTTAAAGTCCCAGTCTTTGTTTGTGCCAGTAGCGTTAAACGCAAACTTGATTATGCGACTCTCAATCAACTCAAGTTTTGTCAAAGCAGCAGAATTTGCCCCTTGAGCATCTGCTGATTGCGGCGATACTGAGTTATGAGATTGTTGTAATGGTGACATGAGAGCTATTCCTCCTGAAGTGTGTTGGAGGAATTGGAGCTATCCCGAAAGTAATCTTCTAATACAAACGTTCAGAAATCGAATTTGATAAAATTCCTGAGTTGCCGTTTTTTGTGTAGCCAGTGTTACAATCGCTTAACACTCAAAAAGGTTTGATAAGATTACTATTAGGGATATTAATTAGGCGGCGAAACCTATACCCCAATTCCAATTGAAAGCCCGTTTGTCTCATCGAGACTTAGGGTTTTCAGCTTTTAGCCTATTCGTACTTGGCTAACCAAGCCTTGATGAACTCGGTTACTTCCTCCTCTTGAATTACAAACGTAGTACCTTTTCTCCTGAGAGCCAGAATTTTCATACTGCCCATCTCAGAATAAAGATGTGGGTTGTGGTCAGATGCTGCCTGAGTTGGACTCCATAAGACCAAAACTTTTGCTGTCGGTGTTTTTGTTACCTCTTTCGAGGACATTCCAAACAAATCTCTATTTTTAGTCAGCCATCTCTCGTAATCCGATAGCTCAACTAATGGGCAGGGTTTCCAGGTGGTTAAACCATTTTTATCTTTCTTTTTCACCTGTAGAATTTCCCTTTTTTCGTTGTAGACCACCTGACTATCTCCCCGTGAACGAATGGAGATAAACAGATGTGTCTTTCTCGGAAACCTAATAAACAAGTCGATGGGGTTCTTGTCTTCGGGCTTTAGCACTGGAAAGACTTGTATACCCTGGCTTTTAAACTCATTCAAAAGTAGGGCTGTTAATTTTTCCAGCCGCGCAAGTTTTTGAATTCGTATCAACGGCTTGTAAGCCAATCCAAAAAGAACCCATCCAAATGGATGAATTATGCCTCCTGTAGCCAGCGCAGCAGCACCAGCCGCTAGAGCTTGAGTGGACGCATAGTCTTTCGCCTCCCTAAGCATCTCTAATGCCGGTTCGTTGTGCGGCGGGAGTTGAAAATCGGTTGGTGGGTCTTTCACTGTAGTCATTGGAGACAACAAAATTAATGATGTGAAATTATACGAACTTTACTGATAGTAATGTTTGACACTGGATTTTGAGCAAATAGCCCTACTTTCTGTAAATAGGCCAGAATTTCCCTTAGAGCGTTTTTTTCTGATTGGCTTTCTTTGGTCATGCTGTACCCTTACCTTTTTTGCCCTTGGGTGTGGAGGAAGGTTGCTCATGATTTGCTAGCCAAAGGCTAATTGCTTCATCTAGTGCATCGCTTTGGGTTATTTGCAAAGCAGTGCAAGCAATTTTAAAGTTTAAAGCTTTCTCCTTTGGTATGTACCCGCTAACTTGAGTGAAATTTGGATCGTCTCGTCTTGTTACCACATCACTGTTTTCTATTTGTTCTGAAAACATTTTGACATTACCTCAAGAAAATTAGTAAAACATTACTTCATTACTTCATGAAGTAATGCTATCATAACACTAGCAAGCCAAAAAACGACGCATAACATAGGTGACAGAAGCCGGAAAGCGAAGTGATGGCAAGCCCTTAAGTGGATATGTGGATTTAAAGCGATAAGCGCCTCTAAATTCTGCAAAGCCAGGAAAATCAAGACTTTCACCAATCATCTGAACCATGACAGCTATATATTCCAATGCCAAAAATTGGCTCGTCCAAGCAGACTTGTTAGCCAAATCAGGGCTAACTGACCTTATCGCCGGAAAAGACTCAGGTGCAGGGTATGGGAAGGCAATCATCGGTGATTTTTCGATCATGATGCCAGCCGTATATTCACTTGTTCGCAACCGCAACATCATGCACCACGAAACCATCTCAAAAGATGGGGCATGGGTTCGATATGTAGAAGGGACGCGGCTTGACTTAAAAGACGTTCAATTCTTTTGGGGCAGTGCGGCTCTAGCCCAAAGTGACCACACCTTACTACACGAAGATAAGGCGAAAAAAGCAGAACTGGCATTAGAAAGCATTCTTGCAGACTTAGCCGTTCTGAATATTCCCAATGGGGTCAAACTTTCGATTAGTTTGAGCAATCACAACCCAGAACGCTGGGGCCAAGAGATTAAATGCAGAGTTGAAGGGACTCACACCTTTGAGCATCTGCACCCTGTAACTCGTTCCATTGTCACCAAGACAGTTGAAATCACGGTTACAGGCATTTACCCCGAAGGATTTGGAAGCATTGCCCACTGTTTATTCGGTGAAGCATCCCTGGTACTTGACCCCTCAGAATTAGCGATCGCACTCGATATTGGTTCATCCACTTGGTTGATTACCGTGTTCAACGGCAGTGGTGCAGTGATTGACAGACACCTGATTGAAGGTGGAGCGGGTGAACTGCATTCGATGATTGCAGAAGCTCTCGACAAGCGAAACGACAGAGTGAGTCTGCTGTCCAAGGATGTGAAACACTCGCCCAGCCTCGTTAACCAGGGCATTCTTGAAGGGACTTTCACCTACGGCGGCAACCACCTCACGGGCAAGAAGTTCGAGGCAGAGTACAGCCAGTGCCTTGATCAGTGGTGGAGTACCAGGATTGAGAAATTCGCCAACTTTGTGACTGCTGGCAATTATCTAGACCGCGCTAAATACCTTGTCGCCTGGGGTGGGGGTGTTTCACTGCCAGTGGTGGATCAAAACTTAGCCGGTTTAGGCTTTGTGGTCTTGAATAATCCCCAATTCATCAATGCCTTGGGGTTGAAACTGTTAACTCAAATTTCTTTGGGAGCTTAATCAATGAATTACGAATCTCGGCGTATAACCATCTCCTACCTAGCAGTAATTGAATTGTGCAAGATTTTTGATTTACCCCAAGATGCACCGACACAAGCATTATCAGCAGGTGTAGAGAAGCTGATTTTTCAACACGGCAATGTGCAAGCATCACCAAAACCCGAAACTTCACTTTCTACACAGCCGAATAAATTGGCACTTAGCGCAATGGTCACTAATTTCAAAGGGGCAGCATGAGCAGAACCACATTCAGAAATACGGTTTTAGGCATTGGAGCAACAGCAGCAGCGTTAGCCCTTGGCTATTTCGGAGTGCAGCAGCTTGGCAGAAACAATATGTTTACCATCGCCGCAGTTGTGGGGGGTGCAGGAGCCATCAGCTATGTACTTCAGAAACCGAGTCAGCCAGAAGCGCCAACCGCACCAATCAAAACCCAAAGAAAAGGAAGGAAGTCATGAGCGACCAAGACACCCAAAAGACACAGCCAAGCCTAACAACAACCGAAATCATGACCATCATCCTGGGTTGCGAACAGACTCTTAGGTTCGTGCAAGCATCCCCAAATTATCAACAAATCGAAGCGTCCGAAAGGTTCAGTACATCTAATGACCTAAAAATGGGGGATGCTGTGCAAGCCTTGATGGAGATTCACGAAGCCATCCTAAATATCGAGTTCTATTCCCAAGTTGAGGGACAAACTTATGCTTTCAATGACAGCCTTACAACGTAATCACCTGTACGAATTTCGCGGTCAACAACTGCGCTACAGCCACCTTTCTAACTCTAGAGTCAATGCACCTTTCATTTTCAATGACTCGAAAGGCAGAAGAAAAGAATTAAGCCAAAACCAAGTGCAGAGGGAGGTTTTTGAACTTGTTGAATTTCGTGAAAACTGATGATGAAGCGATTGCCCCGACCGACCAAAGTAAGTGCAATCGCCTCACCCGAAAGTGCATCAAGTACACATCGTTACAAGGATCTTAACAAATGGCACTTGACTACAAAAATCCCAATGATTGGGGGCGCTGTTCTTTCACTGATAATGCTTTGAAACTCCAGCAATTTAAGGCTCTTAACCCAACAGCTACAAAGCGCGAAATAAATAGTTTTCTTTGCAGCCAAAACTTACCCCTCACAGGAACGGAATTCTTAGCAACTCATGAAACCATTGATGACCATCCATACTCTGCTGCATTTGGTCAATTCTTGGGTAATGGTATTGACGCGGACATTGCAAATATTCTGGCGTTTGGTGAGAACCGATTTGATTTAATCTCTGATGATTTTGACGACCCCATAAGACAATTAGCAACGAGAATTTATAACCGATTTGAAGACATGGGGTATTGGGATGAATTGCCCACAGATGAGGGTGATATCGACTACGACTTAATACCTTATTAGGAGGTTCAGTAATGGATTTTGCAATACGCAATCCGGTAGTTGGTCATGCAAGCCATATCGACGAGAAAGCGCAATCCTGGGGAGGATTTGAGTCTGATATTCTGGGCTATCTTTCGGATATAAATAAGCTTGAACAATTCGCTGATTATGCGAATAATGCCCAAGAACTATCTGACAGATTAGAGCCATTTTTGGACAACGCCAAGGTCGTCTTTGAGGCGATGGAGAAGTTAACAAAAGGTCAGGTCACTTGGACAGAACTTCGTAAACAATATGGCTCTCATGTTGCAGGTGCTATCGCCAAGATTCGCAAACTCAATTCGGAATTTGATTCGGAGATGAGTAAAATAGATGCCCAAGATAGAGCCGACTTGTTGCGAATTGACCAAAAGCGTAAACACGCTTTAACTGAAGTTGCAGCCCAATTGCACCACGATTTACAAGCCGAATTGTGGAGACATGAAAACAAGATAAGTGGAATAGAAAATAGACAAGTTGTGCAAGCCGAAAGGCAAGCAATCACAACAGGACTAAGAGAGAAACGCCAACAACTTTTAGCCCGTGCTAGGTATGGTTCCAGAGCTTTAGAACCGAACCAAACACCCCAAGAAGTAATACCGATTCAATCCCAAAATCATGCACCAGCATCTAGTGTTTCTGCAACAGGAACAGTTCGCGGTTGGGGTGCAATGTTGGGTAACTTGTGGAACAAATTGGGCGAGAGATAATTAGTTGAAAGGATTTGGCTGATGCTAGTAAGGAAACGAAATGAAGATTCCCATAGCGTCAGCCCTTTTTTGCATGAAGGGCTGGCACAGAAATCACAACAACAACATCAGCAGCATCAACAACCCGAACAGTTACCACCACTGCCAGAAAATAACAGAGGTAGAACATTTAGACGTGCTGGTAATGCCTGTGAAATTGTCGCTGGCAGTTGTTTAAATTCGGCAGTTATTTTCACCTTTCATCTGTTGCAAGTTCACCCAGTTGGAATGTTCTTAGCTGTTGGGACTGCACACTTGTACTTTACTGCCACTGCAACAGGTGAAGGCTTTAACAATTTCGTCACTAATTTAATGACTGGTTGCAGTGCATCACTGGCGTTATTGTGTGCGCTCAATGAACCCATTAGTGAATGGAATGAAGCGAGAACTTCTACTAGTACAGTTAAGACTTCTATTGAGTCGGTTTATAAGCCAAAAACTGCTGAATCTTCAAGTTGGATGGATGGTGCAGGAGTGGGCATATTTCTAGCGATATTAATGTTTTTTCTATTTGGTGGTAGGAGAGGTAAATGAATTATCTATCTGAGAAACATAAACAGTTATCCGAGTCGCAACAATCGGGTTTAATGAAGTGGTTCGGACAGTTACCGATGGATAAGAAAGCTGTTGCAATTGGGCTGAGTTTAACTGTAGGAATTAGTTCGGCTGCAATGGCTTGGAAAGGGGAGTCAAGCGACCGCATTTATTTTTGTGTCAAAACCCCAAAGAAAACATTGGTATGCCAGGACAAAGATAACCGTCCTTTTCGCATGACCCCTTTTTATTGGGAGCAATGGCAGTTAGAAGGAATGCCCCGCCAAGTAGTGAGAGATCCAGCGATGGGGGTAAACGGGCTGGTGAAAGCGACTAACCCATATAAAGCGTTTTGGGCGTTTGGGGGATTCCTGGGGTTTGCCCTAGCTGGGTGGATGCTGCGCCATTGCCAGGATGAGGAGAAACAGAGAGCAGTTTTTGAAGACATCGCCCAAAAACGGGACGCAGCAAAGGCAGAGATGGCCGCACGTTCCGAGCTACTAGAGAGTTGCCGAGACGTTGCGATCGCAGAAGTTCAACTACAAGCTGACCTGGATCTAGTGGCCAATGATCGCACTGTGGATATCCAAAAAGCAGAGATTTACGCCCATACTGAGATTGAAGTTACCCAGATGGAAGCATCCGAGGCTATCTTTGAGGCGCAAACGGCTGGGATGACCGAGCAACAGAAAGCAGAGTACATCTTGCAGTTGCGTGAGATGAAAACGCCTTATCTACAAGGGAGTCAGACTCTACAGGGGAGGATTGACCCCAACGACAAGGTTACTGGGGGAGAACAGCCGGCGATCGCTCCCACTGACAAATATCGCTGGATTAACAACACCATCGGCTACCCCACTTTAATCTTTGGTGGCATGGGTGCTGGGAAATCCTGGACTACCAGAGAAATTATTTGGAAAAAAGTACAAGCTGGATGGAACATCGTAGCGCTTGACCCACATGGTACACAGGTCGAGTGGAAAGGCGTAAGGCTGATTACTGGCTACAAAGAAATAGCTCTCTTCATGCAATGGTACATGGATGAAATGCGCCAGCGCTATGAAGATTACCGCAAGAGTGGATTAACAGAGGAGCAATGGACGGAACAATTACGAGCGTCGGGCAAGATGCTATCAGTTATCTGTGAAGAATTTACCACCTGGACGGATAACATTGTTGAGCCAATGCCAGACGATTGTGAGGATGAAAAATGGAAGCCCGACCCTGATTTTATTGGTAAATGGTTTCGCTGTGCCATGACTGAATCTCGTAAACAATTAATGATTCCTTTGTTCGTAGCTCACGACCGCACAATGGAGATTTTAGCTAAAGCCAAAGGATTATCAAAACTTCGGGATGCGGCACTGTTAGAAGTAGAACTAATCGCAACTATTGACCCAATCACCACAGAAGCTAAAGCTAGCGGTCAGGGCAAGATTAAATTACCTGGGCATGGTCAATGGATTGATATTGAATTGCCTAAGTTAGACCACAAGCGAATTGATTTTCGGCTTGATGAATCTGTAACAAGCGACGCTCAAAGCAACACCAAAAAGTTAGACCCCAAACTTTCAACTGACTCCGAAATAGCCGAGCGCATCTGGCAACTGGAATTTAATTTAGAGAAGCCCTCAACAGACTCTAGTCCAACCCCATCCCTAACACCCATTGCCCAATCACTGCTGCAATACCTCCAGCGCACAGGAAGAACATCGGCAGTCATACAGGAGATACAGCCTAACTTTAAAGTCAAGGGTCAACGGTTCACTTCAGAGGAGTTGAAGCGACTGTTTAATGAGTTGGTTGAGAATGGTCTGGCCGTCTGGCTAGATGCTACGACCATCGAAATTAGCCCAAGTCAGACAGACGGACAGAACGGACAGGATTAGACATAACCTAGATAAATCAAGGGACAGAGCAGACATCCACTCAGACAGAACCAAGACAGCAGACAGAATCTAAAATGTCTATTGTCTCTCTTCTACTGCAATAACCTTACTCTCATAATTGCTGCTCTTGCTATCCTTACTTATTGAATTGATTGTTTATTGTTCCAGGATTAACACAAGCAGAACCATTGTTAACACTGTTACATTGGGTATGTTGTTGGGTGTGTTGTTGATATCTGTTGTCATTTTGAGTTTTGTTTTGGGTATTATTCCCACGCACAGTTCCAACAACTTGGCCATCATTGGAACCTACGTTAATCCCATCACCAGAAATATTTTGTGTAGAGTTGGCTTGTTCTACTTCTTTAGTAGGAACACTAGTAGGTTGTTGAGCAACTTGTTCTGGCGGCTTGCTGATTTCCTTTGGAGTCTTAAGCGTAACTGAAATACCGACAGAAAAAGCTAAAGTACCAGCTACTGTCAAGCTGCCGATTAATGGAATCCATTTCTTACGCATAATTTGGTATTGCTCCTGTTGCTAAATTTAGTATACTGTGCATTCAAGATTTTTTGCTAGCAAATAGGCTTAATGTGATGTCTACAGGAGGTGAGAGGTAAATTTCGGATTTTTAGACTCATAATGTCCTGGTAATCGCTTAGAAGACCTGTTGTGTATCCTGGAATTCTTTACCTTCAACATAAAGCGCAAAAGCGAACATCTTGAGGTAAAGGATTTGACTTTCCCCTTTAACTCCCCTATCGGTAGAGTCTGTGCCACCAGGGGCAAAGTAGCTCTGAAAGTATTGCTTGTCGAATTGACAAATACTTATACAGATGAATCAAAAAATCTGGAATTCATCTCTTACCTCCTGTAGACATCACATTAAGCCTATTTGCTAGCAAAAACTCCTGACTGCACAGTATGCTGAATTTAGCAAAAGGAGTGATACTAAAAATGGTTAAAAAATGGATTCCATTAATTAGCAGCTTAACATTGGGTAGTTTAGCTTTTTCTATTGGTATTTCAGTTACGCTTAACACTCCATTTGTTCGAGCAGATGAAAATAACAAATGTAATTTATTAGATGATGGTAGTGTTTGTAAAAATAGTGGAATTGTATGCAATAACAGTTCTTGTAGTATATATCTTCAAAGTTCCAACCCAAAAGCAAGTTCTTCTACTTCGATTTTTCAGAACCCAAAGCCTACTGTCGTTGATACAGGAAATTTCAAGTTTAAACTATTAGGCTGCAAAGCCTCAGAAGATAGAGTTCAATGTGATTTAACTGTTGTCAACCTGACTTCATTAGATAGAACTCTGTTTGTGGCTTCTAAACAGCTTGGCGGAATAAGAAATACACGTATTTCCCAGTCAAAAACAACCTTGATTGATAGTAACGGCGCTTCTTATATAGCCGAATTCGTATCTTTTGCTGGGAACAGTGGAGCAAAAACTGGTCAGTCATACTTTACAGTCTATTCAGATACGACTCCCAAATTAAGTGTTGTTTTTACAGGTGTAGAAACTCCAGCTACTATTCAAAGACTTGACGTTGTAGTTGGTGAATATATAAAGTCCGAAAAACGTATAGATTTTCAAACATTAAAATATACAGTTAAACCAAAGGTAGAAAGTTGACTCTCCCCTACACTTCATAATGTGGCACTATTTTGGGTCAAAGATTTTTGAGCAGACTATACCTGTAAAGAGTCAACGTGCTGCAATCATAAGCAGGTCTTATTAGCCAACGTGAGAATGCGGCTTGTAGCGGTCGCGCTTTCGGGCTGATTGATAAGTCTGAGTTAATCGGGTGCGATCGCTCACGATAGAATAGGCTTTTTGGGGACTTACATTGTGTTATTGACATTAGTGATTATAGTCATGGCTCAAAATCTGGAATAAACCTTTTACGTGTTGTAGAATAATCCAAACCTTATTTCGGGGTAAAAGCTGTGCAAAGATGCAGCAGCACATCTCAGCTTAATAATTACAGCAAAAGGTAGTCAAAAAATGCGTCAGAATTTGGGCAAGTTAATCAGACGTTTGGGCGTGTCGTTTGCTGGCAGTATAGCTGTTTCCGCAGGCATGGTGTCTGTTTTCATTGGTACGTCAAACGGAGACACTAAACAACCAAATCAAATTGTGCAGCCTAGAAATAGTGCTATCACGAAAGGAGATAGCAATATTGGAGTACAAGAAGCTCCAGGTAGTCAGTTTGATATGAGACGCTCCGATAATCGCAATACCAACAATGTGCGCGGTCAACAAATTAATACTGAAGCTTACAACAATACCCAAAATGACAATAGGTATCAACAAAATACTCACTGCAATAGTGTGACTAAAGGTTCCGCTTGTAATAATCCTGGAACAATAAACAACCAATTTAGCAATTAAAGATATTGAGAGCAGCAATTATGAAAGTAAAGCTATTATTGAAGTACATAGCGTGTTCTTTTAATGTGCTGCTCTTATCTAGTACTTTTCAAGTTGTTCGAGCAGACCAAAATAATGAATGTTCTTCGGTAAATAGTGGTAGTACTTGTGTAAATAATGGTTTTATAAATAATACAACAACTATAAATTACATCTATAACTATCCCATAAACCGACATACAGGGTCAGTTTTTCCTACTTTCCCAGCAGTACTTCAACAACCCATGCATCAGGGGAATACATTACAGCCACGGCTTACATCACCGGAGGAGCCACAAAAGGATTCACCAATTACATTACAGCCACGGCTTACATTACCATAAAAGCTACTGACTGAAAGTACTTAGCACAATCATCTATTTTTCACAGTGAAAGCGAATATAGTATCTCGGCTCAATACTAATATTAGTCTGTAGCGTAGACCATGTTAATGTTAGTTTTGGTGTATTAGGATGAATAAATAATGTTCAAAAGTGTATCTTTACTACTTTCTTTATTTTCTGTATTCCCGACTTTTACAGATTTTTCTTTTAACCATACTTTAAAGACAATCATCGTACAGCAAAACGTACCTGAACTTGAAAAAGAAGGATTCATATTTCAGTACACAGGGTGCGAAAGACTTGATTCAGATAGGGTAAAGTGCAATTTTGTAGTCCTCAATAAACGACAAAGAAGAAAACTTTTCATAATTGCTGAAACAACTAGGATATTCGATGCTACTGGTACTGAATCCAGAGCTTTACAAGTTAATCTGGGAGTAGAAAACAGTACCAATAATGTAACGTATTCACGTAATATTGGTGAGATAATTCATTTCGCGGCTAATGAGATTTCAACTAATGTTCCTATAAAAGGTAGTGCTATATTCCGTGGCCCAATACAAAATCCAATAACCTTGTTTGATATGGATTTTAATACATTTCGTATCGAGTTTAATACAAAAGTAAATGCTCGTAATCTTCGCTGATAACAGTGAAGCAGAAACTGGTCATTAGTCAGCATATCACTCCTCGCTCAAATTAAGATCAAGTACGGTCTAGAACGCCTAAAAAAGCTAATTGATAGTGATGCCTAACACCCCATGCCCAATCTCTGCTGCAATACCTCCAGCGCACAGGGAGAACATCGGCAGTCATACAGGAGATACAGCCCAACTTTAAAGTCAAAGGTCAACGCTTCAGTTCGGAGGAATTGAAGAGATTGTTTAATGAGTTAGTTGAGAACAGTCTGGCCATCTGGCTGGATGTAAATACTGTTGAAATTACTCAAAATTAGACAGACGGGCAGAACGGACAGAATTAGACAGAATCCTTGCACAGCAGAGGACAGAGGAGACAGAGCCTCAGACAGAACTTAGACAGCAGACAGGACACAGATGGTCTATAAATAAACAATTGATGTTAGATGATTAGAAAAATTTACTATAAGTATCTTAGAAACCGTATTACTTCAGCATTCTTTCAAATCAGTATATAGTTGAGGTTCGCTCAGAGAGTGTCGCAAAAGTGTTTTTACAACTAATTTTAGAAATTTTCTTGCAGTAGAATCATCTTTTAATACCGATAGTTCTTTTTGAAAATCTGCTTGAGTACCGTGTGCTATGCAACTTCTGTAGGCATAAAGTTTTTTCCAAATAGTACTTTCGGGTATATCTTTAAAAAATGCAGAGTAATCGAGTTGCTTACTGAGCCGCTTTGATAATAAAGCCATTTTGTTTGTTACTTGCCGCGTTATTGAGTCTCCTGTATCAATTGGTTTATGTGTAATTAAGAATTCAATAATAGTAAATAATCCGAGAATTCTGAACTTAGAGTGATAAGGCAGATGCTTTAGCTCCTCAAGCATTTTAATAGCTTGCTTAATGTATAGATACTTAGCTTCATCTAAATTTTTAAAATCTTGGTAAATTAAACTAACCTCCTGCAAATGTGTATCATTAATAAATTCATGTGAATAAGAATCGTTACGATCAATCTCAAAAAAACAATTAAAACTGTGTATTGGATTCTTCTGAATCCCATAACCTCCTACTTCTTTATGGTAGAGAAATACTAATGCAATTTTTAATTCTATCTCCGCTAAATTTGCTACTTGTTGTAAATTGGAAATTTCGGAATTATTTCCTTGAAAAGCTAATATATAGTATTTCCATTCTTCTGGTTCAAGATGCTGACTCTTCAAATTTTGTTTTTCGGGTGTGTTCTCATCTTGAACATACACAAATTCATAAGGAGATAAATTAAATTGAAAATAATCGGAGAAATATCCCGATTTCTTGAGATGATTTTTAATCTCTTGAATTTGTATGTAGTTGGCTTTTTGAAAATAGTGATTTTCAATAATTTTGATAGGTAGGGTACAATTTACATTGAGTTGATTCGCTATAAAAGCAAAGCTAGTATTTTCTAACATATAACCTCAGAGATTAGTTATTTATTGTTGAATCACTATCGTATTTTCTTTATTTCTCATATTTTATTAGTTGACTATCTTCATGTGCTGATAATCTCTCGGCTCCGGTTCGGTTAAGGATACTGTTTTGTAACTTTTAAGCTACAAATTGTAATACTAATTTAGTCAGTTGTCTATAGCGTCTATAGATGTAGACATAACTGTAGACGTGCCAATAATACCCCCTCTTGCACCGGGGTTCGGTTGACTGACGCTTGGTGCAGCAGGACTACTAACTAGTTTTTGCCCCAAGTTTCTGCTCGTTCTCCAATACCGGGAAGTATCGCCGAGCATTAAGGGGCTTCTTCCACCCAGTCAACTCAAACAGGTACTCATCAGGGTCAAGGTTAAGCATCGTTGCCCATTGATTGATTTGACTGCCGTTGATATTTATCCGCTCACACAGGTCAGTCTTAGTTAGCCCCTGTTTAGCATCATGATCAGAATATGAGAATTTGATTTTGCCTCTGGGGATGTCCTCTACCTTCTCTCGCAGAGATGATAATCCCGCGTTTATTAGGGCTTGCCGTAGTCCGTCGATTTCTGTCCTAAGCGAGTTAATCTCATCATTGAATTCCTTTTGTTGCTCGGCTACGGCTGCCTCAAGACCATCAATTTCGGTGGTTTTAATCTTAAGCTGCTTTACCTCAGCTTCTAGGTTCTCTGGCAATATCTCAATCGGAATATTGCCCTCTAAATAATGCTCAAGTATAATTGTGAGAGCCTGAGACGCTTTTTTTATTTTGTGTGTTTTCATCCACTTCTCTAAACTAGCGTAGAGGCTGAAGTCAAGGTATGCCGTCACTTTAGCGTGATTGTCTAACCAGTCTTTAGTAGCCATATACTGCTATATTTGTATTGGTAATTTAAAGTCAGTTACGTTAAATTTAAAACAAATTAAAGTAATTTACTATTGTGTTAATAGTATTTTACTAATTGCGTTTAGCAGCTTACTGCATTAAGTTAAGAAAACTAAAGTAAGTTACTAAAATTTAAAAGTGTCTGACTATAAATGTCTAAACCATAATTGGTGTCTGACCTAGATGGAATAAGGCAAGCACTGTGGAGCTATTATAAATTAAGTAAATTACAGCAGCAGATAAATTAAGGTACAGTCAGATAATTATTAAAATAAGTTGATTGCTTTAATATACTTGTAGATTATTAGTAAACTAAAGCAACTTACCTGAGTAAGTTACTATCGCCTAAACCCAGACAGAGAGCGGGTGTTATCTACTTTTTGGTTGGTCGTAGCACAACAGGCGCACTGCCTTAGCAGCGATCGCTTTTAAAAGGAGATGGTTGATATTATTAATGCAGCAATTTAGGACAGAAATTATGTCTAATGTCACGATTAACCTGCCAGAAGAAGTATTTAGCGCCCGTCGCCTGAGTCCAGAAGAGTTTGTGCGTGATATGCGCCTCGCTGCTGCTATCTACTGGTATCAGAAGCAGGAAATCTCAATGGAGAAAGCCGCCTCTGTTGCTGGGCTAAACCGCCGAGACTTTCTAGCTGTCCTAGCCCGTGAACAAGTGGATGTCTTCGCTGTTGATTTTGATGATTTGCAGAGCGAGTTGAACCGTGGCTGAACTGCCTGCTATCAACACATCCCCATTAATTTTTTTAACCAAGGGCGGCTGTCTTGATTTGTTGCTCTTAATGGGATCATCAATTATTGTTCCATTGGCTGTAGCCACAGAAATTCAGGCGTATGGGGAAATAGACGTAACAGCAGTGGCGCTCAACAATACTGATTGGTTGGTTGTACAAGAAACACCACCTGTCCCGAACGTTATTCAAAGCTGGGATTTGGGTCTAGGTGAGTCAGCCGTACTAACCTGGGGCTATGTAAATCCAGGTACAGAAGTAATTCTAGATGATTTAGCAGCCCGTCGTTGTGCTGCAACTTTGGGAATTCCGGTACGGGGGACATTAGGCATTGTTATTACTGCCAAACAACGAGGGGTAATTCCGGCTGCACGTCCAGTTTTAGAACAATTGCGCCAGTGTGGGATGTATTTATCTGACCGCGTGATCAATCACGCATTAGCATTGGTAGGGGAATAGATTGACTACCAAGCCTTGAGCGGATTATACCTGCAAGTGGTCATCGCGCTGCAATCATAAGCAAGTTTTATCAGCCAACGCCATTATGCGGGTTGTAGCGATTGCGATTGATAAGTTGGAATTGATGTCGAGAGTTCGCGTTGGTGTCGCCAACGGAGTTACAATACTTTCGGTCATCAATTACACGTTATCGGTAAAACGTGTAATCCCCTAGAAAGTAGAAAACATGAAGGTTAGCGGCAACGGGCAAGGCAAAATATTAACCCAAGACGAACTAAAGCGATTATTCACCGAAGGGCTAGTTAGTCCCCGCGATCGCGCTCTGTTTGGGATTTGCCTTTTCACTGGTTGTCGCGTATCAGAAGCACTAGCACTCCAGACGACTGATATCAAATCTGGTGCTATCACTTTCCGCAAGTCTACCACCAAAGGCAAGCATAAAACCCGAATTGTAGACATCCCACCAGGGCTTGCAGCAATGCTGGGCGAATATCAACCCAAAATCGGGGTAATGTTCCCAGGTATGCGCGGCGTAACTGAACGGCTGACCCGATTCATGGCAGATAAGATTCTGCGGGATGCTTGCAAGCGGATTGGGGTAGAAGGAGTCAGCACCCACTCGTTTAGGCGAACTGCCCTCACGCAGATGTCCAGCGCGGGGATACCTTTGAGAACTATTCAAGAAATCTCTGGTCACAGCGACCTGGGGACGTTGCAGCGTTATCTGGAGGTCACGCCAGAGCAGAAGCGCAAGGCTGTTTCGGTGATTGGGTTTTAGTTATGACTTCCTTTCTATTTGAGTTAGTAACTAAACGGCTGATTTATCGTGCCAAAAAATTATTTTAATACGCATCCTCAAAAGGTCTGTGGGATACAATCATCTTCTAAGAATGATCCAGGAAAGCAATTTTTGTGACATTATCAGAGTTTTCATTAGTTGGAAAAGTTGCCCGGGCGCTGCGTATGCGTTCTTTTAACGAGCGCAAGAAATTGTCATAATTGTCCATTTCAGTTAACTCTTAATTCCCCGCTTACTGATAAATTACTGCGCCAATCGCGTACCTGATACTTGTCTACAATCTAACTTGTCAACTTGTAAACATTTTCATATATTAACGTGTTAACACTGTTATATGTATTCTTATCTACATGAAAACAATCGCCATAATTTCTCGAAAGGGCGGTGCTGGTAAAACAACTCTGGCGGTGCATCTTGCTGTAGCTGCCACTATTGATGGCTTATCAACAGCCATCATCGACCTAGATCCACAAGCTTCGGCTGCTGGCTGGGGGGACAGTAGAACGAATGAAACTCCTGCGGTTGTCTCAGCACAAGCCGCCCGTCTGCCAAAAGTTTTAGAAGCAGCCGCTAGTAATGGGGCAGATATAGTTTTTATTGATACAGCACCGCACTCAGAAACCGCAGCGTTGGCAGCTATCCGTGCAGCTGACTTAATTTTGATTCCCTGCCGTCCTGCAATTCTCGACCTACGAGCAATCAGCGATAGTATCGACCTAGTAAAACTTGCTAACAAAACTGTAACTGTTGTCCTCAATGCTGTTCCTCCACGCGGTTCCTCAGCTAGTGAAGCCATTGAAGCAATTGCCACTTATGGAGTTGCAGTTGCCCCGATACAAATAGGACAACGAGCGGCATTTGTGCATAGCTTGACAGCAGGACAAACAGCCCAAGAATATGAACCTTCGGGTAGGGCTGCCGAGGAAATTGAACAACTTTACAAGTGGATATGTAAACAAGTAAACATATAAATTATATTACTTGTATACAAGTAAACTTATAATCCGAACTTCAATATAGATATGGCTAAGAAGAATCTCGCAGACGCTCTACAAATTGCATCTGGGAAACCAGCGACCGATGAACGCTCTCCTTCTCCTGCTCAGGCAGCTGATAAGCCGGAGTTACCACCAAGCAGACAAGGGAAAAAAGCGATCGCCGGTCATTTTGACCCGGCTGTATCTAAGCAGTTAAAGCAATTGGCACTCTCGCAAGACACTACAGTTCAAGCCCTATTAGCTGAAGCGTTAAATGACCTGTTTGAGAAATACAACAAGAAGCCAATAGCTTGAGCCGACGACAGGATACACATAGAAATTAATTTAGGAAAAACGTTTTTCCTAAACCAAATTCAGCACAACCAAATGACATTGGTAATGGCATTATCCTTAAATATCATTACCGTTGCGCTCTGGTGATTGCGCTCTTTCTGCTCAAGCCTGTGCAATTACGGTATGCTTATCAAAACTGAACCAAAAGCTTCTCGGTTGGGTGCTAAAGAGATTGCTTGCCATGTGGAGGGGAAGCTGGAGAACAACGTTAATTGGGCAGAGGTTGATGTAGTAGAGGCGTTGATTGAGGAGTTGTTAGCAGCAGGTTATTGCTTAAATTCTCCTGACTCTGACAACACAATTGGCGTGATTTCACCTTACCGCCGTCAAGTAGATGCGCTGACTCAACAGCTAGTAAGACTCAATTAAAATTACTACTTGCGTTCTAATGTAAGCGCGTTTAGAAGATGCTTTTGAAATTCTACTAATCCGCCTCGACTTCCCCAATGTTTGTTAAATGTAGGTGTTTCCAACCTCATCACTTTTCCCCCTTGAAGATGGACATGATAACCAAACACTATGTTTTGTTCTGGAGGCTCACTTGAACAATCTGCTATCCAAATTACTTGAACAAGACGGGAGATACTAAACTCTCCATCGGAAGGCTCGTTATACAAAGTCTTGTTCAGAAGTTTGACAATATGCGTTACTTTGGTACGCTGTCTTAAAAGAATGAGTTCGCTTTCCTCTGGTTTCCGGGCGTTCTCTGCTTGTTCTGTTTTCCAATTTAATTGAAAAGTATTTAAAACCGGGCCAACATTTTGGTAAGCCCAATCTTTATCATCACTCTGATGATTTACATTTTTAGTCCACTTTAATTGTGTCAAATCCATAAATTTAATCTCTATTGAAACAACAAACTTTATATATCAATATCAGCTATGGATTTTGCATAACCCCAGAATAACTGCTACTCTCAATTTTTACAGTTTTAACATCACAAGTTGAAAAAGTGCTATTTGCCATATTGGTAGAAATTTCCTTAAACCCTTGTTCTGTTAATATCTTGCCGCTATCAGGTATAATAATGTTCATAGTCTTATTGCTACTATCAAAGGTTGCTTCCGCCGATCCTGCCATACTCTTATTAAAATTTATTGCACATAATCTTCCGTTTACCTTTCCAGATATTGAAGAAGATTTAGATCCACTTCCAGAAGATGAAGAAACAGATGAAATTGATGGATATGAAATATTGTTTTGTTTAACCATTAAGCCTAAAATTAAAAATGCTAAGATAAGAAATATGATATTAAAAAACATTCTCAAACCTTTGTGGCATGATCGGATAAATATAGAAGATACATAAGTTTCTTCATAGGATTTTCCAGTAAAACCTGATATATACCACTTACAAAAATTCCATAAAGCTGATAATATTACTACCTTTAGGTCATATTGCTTTTTGCCAGAGGTAGATTGATAATATTCTGAAGATTTATCTGTTGATTGTTTTTTGGTAGGAGAATTTGTTAATTTAATTTCCGATGAATTTGATGAAGGCGGTAATTCCTCTGCTAATGTAAATTCTTGGCTCCATGCCGGGAAGTCTTCACCTGTCTGTCGTCCGTACACCTGAACTATTTTAACGGACGAAATATTCAAACCCGTTATTCCTCTGCGAATAAATTCAACTAAAACCTGTTGCTCTGGGACTAGAGTTGATTCCAAGATTACTTTTAAGCAACTATTTTTAAAAGCAATCTTGGCATTGATACCTTTAGGTTGGAGAGAGCGGTTTATCAAAATACCAATCGCTTGTGCATCACCCTGCTTTGCAAGTTTTAGATAATTTGGTTGCGTCATTTTTTAGTTCAAATAGGTTTGGTAGTGCTGAACTCCACAAAGCCCTATCTGCTGTGGACACATAACAATTATTTACCACATCGTATTCTCTACAAACTATTGCTGTCATCCGAAGAAAACGAAAACTTTTTAAAAATAACCTTAAGTTTTTTCAGGAAATTTACTGAAGGATTATCATCCGCAAGCTGTAAATTTTTCAAATTTTAAAGTGGTATTGAGCGGTCGCTCCGTTGACTAGTGTTTCAAGAAAACAGGACTTACGCAAACAAAACAATAGCCAAAATCCTAATTTTCAGGTAAGGGCAATTTATGAATTGCCCCTACAGCGTCTAATTTTGCGTAAGTCCTAGAAAATTCCAAGATTAACTGCAACTAACAGACAGTCCTCCGAAGCTGGTTTATTCAAAAAAATTGCACAGCCAGTTGTAGCGAAGCGGTGACTGAGCGCTGTGATGGATCTAGTTGGCCCCACCAGGGGATTTCTACAGCGCTCGGTCAACAACTGGCATTGCTCCGGGAGTCCAGAGAGACGGGGCGAAGCCCCTCCCTCGTGCCCACTTCACTGCGTCGAGGGATTACTAAACTACCGACTAAAACCCCAAGAGCGTTGCTTTTGCTCCAGATCCTCTTGCTGCTGTTGCTGCTGTTCAACAAGAATCTCATTCCAAGTTCGCCCACTAGGTGCAATTCTTTTTCTTTTGATCAAACCTGACCTTGAAATTATCTTCAGTACACTGTTGTCTGCCTAGACACAATAAGAATACTTGATACAAAAATGAGTATTGCGGGTAGCAATAGGGAGTATTTAGGTGGAGAATTTCTGTTTTGCTTCAAACGGACGCTCACACCTTTTGGATCAAAAATGAGTATTTGCGCGTCATCTAAAGCCAAATTATTGCTATTAATCAACTCTTGAGCAAAACTCTACTTTTTCATATTACTTTATACTACTTTTGTAACCTAAAACCTGCACTCCACTTTTGAATTACACCAAAGCTATGCTGTAAACATCACTTATTACATAAGTTTTATGTAGTTTACCAGTATTGAAATAGTAGTTCTAAATACCTTGCCCAAGTGGTAGCTGTTGGGTAGCTCAACTGGTGACACACAGCTACCAGTTGAGTAGTAAAAAAGCGAGTTGTTGAAAATTTGATGATTCCCCAACTGGTAGCTATAGAGTAGACCTACTGCTACCAGTTGAGCATAAGACATTTAGAGAAAAATTCGGGCGTAATGCTTACTGATTATGACTTACAGCAAATTTTGAACGCCTATTTCATTCTCAATAACTTCAAAATTATTGAGAATATATAATACACTTGTGTTGCAATTGTGCTTCAATAATTCTTTCATTCACTTAACCCAGCCCACTTAACATTCGATTATTTTTCTTCATGCCTGAATAGAAATTGTTCCTTTTACAATCTCCACGCTTGTTAATAGAGATGAAACTTGTTTTAAGTGGTGAAATTGTCTGATTAATCACAGTTACAAATAGCAGACATTTTGCACCTAAAATCCCTATTTATATACAGAATGTCTGCTATTTTGCACAGCTTATACACGCTTCTAACTGTTATAGCTGTCAGGAAACTTTGATTATTCACTACAAAATGTCTGCTATTTAGAACATCGCTTTGACCAAAAAAGTGGTGTCTAATACATACACCAACTACCCTTTAGCCATTTTTATCAAACTGGCTCATTCTCAATAACTCTAAAATTATTGAGAATATATAATACGTTTGTGTTGCAACTGTACTTCAAAAATCCCGCTCAATCGATCAACTTCTTCAGTAAGTGAATCTGAAATTTCCACTGTGAGTTCAGGAGTCATTCTATATATTTAGCGTTAACTGAAACAGAAACTCGTCTAACGCAACAACTACACTAATAACCTTTAACACCGCAAGCTTAGTGTAGTTTAACCGTAGTAAATCAGTCTCATCCGACACTAATATTTTTGGCCGTCCAAAAGGACAGAAATGACCAGTTCTTGTCCTTTTGGCCGTCCAATAAGCGCCAACCTTACTCAATTGTCATGCTCTGCTGACAAATGCCCACCTGTCAACGGCCGTCCAAAAGGACAAAAATGACCAGTTCTTGTCCTTTTGGCCGTCCAGTGTTTTTGAAGAAAATCTTCTGTAACTCTTATTCAGTCTAAATTACAGCCACTTTTTTGCGCTATTTTTATTGTCAATAAGCTGGGGTCTTATTGACAATGCGTAATCATGATATGTTGCAATTGTGTTTCAAAAATTCTTTCTTGAACTTAACCAACAAGTCAGGTGTACGCTCTGCGTGGCTCACAAGCTAAAACCACGATCCTGCTGTATGAGCTTTTGTTGCTCCTCCAACAGGAGAGCTTCTAATTCCTGACTCCAATCAGGAGTAAAAGTTGTCACTTTTTTACTGTGAGGCAACAATAAGAATACTGCACTAGCAGTAGAATTTCCTTGTGAATCATTATTAAACATCAGGAAAACTTTATCAGTATCTTTGAGAAATTCCATAGGTAGGTTATTCGGGTCATCAGCTACCATAAACATCGTTCTAGTTGGCGGTAGCCCAAGCCATTTGTGCATCAGGAAAGTGGCTGCTGACATCGCATCAATTGGTGTAGAACACAAAAAGACGTTTTCTACCTTGTCCGTTGGTTGCCCTCCCAATCTCAGATAAAACCAACCTTTTTGTGTAGAGGTGTTTTGGTCGTACTCCACAGTGCAATGATTTTGTCTAGGCTTTGACCAAACTAATGCGCCAGTTTTTTCACCATCTAAATCACGCTTGATAAACAAAATATTTCGTTGCTCATCCATGTAAAGCAACTGATTA
>CAXUOL010000031.1:0-21763 GCA_964252435.1 uncultured Nostoc sp. | reverse complement strand
TGGTACGCGATCGCCCTTTTCGCAGTCCCCACCATTCAGCATCCGGGCCTTCTCTGGTGGGTGGTGGTAGTTTCCCTCGTCCTGGAGAAATCTCATTATCTCACAGAGGTGTGCTTTTCCTGGATGAACTTACGGAATTTAAACGAGATGTGTTGGAATTTCTGCGCCAACCTCTAGAAGATGGCTACGTCACAATTTCCCGCACCAAACTATCGGTAATGTTTCCCGCGCAGTTTACTTTGGTAGCGAGTACTAATCCCTGTCCATGCGGTTACTATGGCGATACTATTCAACAATGTACTTGTTCGCCCCGCCAACGCGAGCAATATTGGGCAAAACTTTCTGGGCCGTTGATGGATCGAATTGATTTACAAGTTGCAGTGAATCGTTTGAAACCAGAAGAAATTACCCAACAACCGACGGGAGAAACATCAATATCAGTACGCGAACGAGTCCAACAAGCAAGCGATCGCGCAATTACTCGTTTCCAAGGAGAAGCAAATCTGCGTTGCAATGCCCATTTGCAAAGTAGTCATCTCCAGAAATGGTGCAAGTTAGATGATGCTAGCCGCAATTTATTAGAAGCAGCAATTAGAAAATTAGGTTTATCGGCAAGAGCAAGCGATCGCATTCTCAAAGTAGCACGAACTATTGCAGATTTGGCAGGAGAAGATGAGTTAAAAACCAATCATGTAGCAGAAGCAATTCAGTACCGCACAATAGATAGAATGCAGTAATAATTAGTAAGGCTAAAGCTATGATTCTAATAGATGAGTAATAGTCCAAACTTTATGGAAATCAATAGTTTAGCATAATCACAGACGGCAAATTTAAAAGTCAATATTTTGCTGAAAACTAAAGAATAGGATCGTGCGATCGCATCTATTTTGGAACTTCCACGGTATCGTGTTGAAGCTAATACTTGAAAGTGGGTTAAGTAGGAAAAGTAGGATCTTTTCTCTAAAACATTAAATAAACTCTTATTTAAGTGTATTCTTGACAGGTCAAGTGTAACTACTATTGACAGAATTAATTTTGTCTTAACCTGTCAAAAATGATTCCGGTGTAATCTGTAGTCATCAGTAAGCTTTAACCATTAATCCTTTTAGTAAAGGATTGGTTCCTGCTGAATCAAAATCAGAAAATTTTATCTTGGAGTGTAGGATGAAAGGTTTTATCACACGAAAAATTGCCCTTGTAGTTACTGTAGTCACTGCAAGTCTTGGCTTGAGTGCTAACAAAATTTCAGCTGACGTTGGGATCACTAAATTAGCTGATATCCTTCAAATTAATGTTACAGGCAAATGGTCTGCTTTAAGATTCATTGGCTTGACCTCAAATAATACTCTTGTAAATATAGATCCGAGTGGATTTGCCAAAGCAATAAAAGTTAAAGGAATTGACGGCAACTTACAAGGTATTGACTTCCGTCCAGCAAACGGTCTGCTTTATGGTGTCACAGATACTGACAAAATATACACGATCAACTCTATAACTGGTCAGGCGACCTTTGTGAGCAAACTATCTAGCAGCTTTAATGGAGGATTTCAGTCAGGGTTTGACTTTAATCCTGTACCAGACCGCTTACGGATAGTAGGTAGCAATGACCAAAATTTCCGTACTAACGTAGATACTGGTGCAGTCACTGTCGATAAAACCCTAGCGTATGCTACTGATGATGTCAACGCCACTGTTGACCCCAACATTACTGCTGTCGCTTACATAAATTCGGTTGCTGGAGCCACATCAACTCAACTTTTTGGCATTGATTACGATCTTGACGTGTTAGTACTGCAAAACCCACCTAATGATGGCACTCTCAGAACGATTGGCAAGCTTGGTGTTAACTTTGCACCGATAAGCGGGTTCGACATATTTACAAATGCACAAGGCAAAAATACTGGCTATGCACTGTCTGGTTCAGTTCTTTACACTATTAACCTATCTACTGGCACTGCAACTAAAATCGCCGATGTACCTAAAGGTAACTTCATTGGTTTAGCCGTTACATCTAAGTAGGCATCCCCAAACTCAACTTTATCTATTGGTTAAAAGCGTAAACGCGTATGTTCTGCTCTTGATAGTCCTGTTGTTGGTAGCAAAAAGTTTTAGATCCCCCTAAATCCCCCTTCAAAAGGGGGACTTTAAGAAGTTTTCCCCCCTTATAAAGGCTACCGTGTATACACAAGTCCACCCTGAGCGAGTTTCCAACCTAAAAAGATAGATTCAAATTGTCGTAAACCTCGAACAAGAGTAGGCATTCCCGGAGGTCGTTGAGAGAGATATCCAGACCATCCACCCAAACGAGCGATGATCCAAGTAGCCCAAGGCAAACAACCTTGTGGATAAGGATTTTGCAGTTTTTGGGTATCACCTTCAACTGAAGATTGAATCACAGATAAGCATTGCTGCTGCTCAACTAGGGTGGGGTAAAACCCTGGTTAATCAGCTATTTCAGACTTGTGTATACACCGTAGCCTTTTTAAGGGGGGCTAGGGGGGATCAAGAGGTGCTGAAAATCACAGCTAACCACTTTTCAAACAACCTCTTAACGCACGTGCCATTCGAGCTATCATCTTCTGACTTGAAAATGCTCCTTCGATGAGTATCTATATAGATCCGTCTCACATCACATTTTCATGCATTGCTGTGAAATTTTTTCATCGGGACTGCCCTGAACAGTCCAAGGCATTTTCTTTATACTGTACGTTCGCTTATTTTTGGACAATTGGACTTTGTAAAGTCGTTCTTCAATCCGCGCAATCGTTGTTAGAAATGCCAAAAATTAGGTTTATCAGCAAGAGCAAGCGATCGCATTCTCAAAGTAGCACGGACTAAAGCTATGATTCTAATAAATGAGTGAGAGTCTAAACTTTATGGAAATCAATACTTTAGCAGAATCACAGACCGCAAATTTAAAAGTCAATATTTTGCTGGAAACTAGAGAAGATGGTAGCGCGATCGCATCTATTTTAGAACTTCCACAGTATCGTGTCGAAGCAGCAACTCGTGAACAGGCGCTCTTGAAACTTAACCAGCTTTTGGTTCAACATCTGGAAAAAATTGAAGTCATTCCGATGGAAATCGAATTGCCTCAAACTAAGCAATCTCAAAAACCTTGGATGAAATTTGCGGGAGTATTTAAAGATGATCCAGACTTTGATGTAGTTCAGCAGTATATTCAAGAATATCGTCAAGAATTGGATACTACTGAGAATGCAGTAGATTCTAGTACGCAGAGGGAAGCAAGTTGAGTCTTTGGATTCTCGATACTGATAGCGTTTCTCTTTTCCAGAGAGGAAATTTAGAAATTGCTCGTCGCCTAAATATGATTGACGCTAGCGAAATAGCGATTACAATTGTCACTGTCGAAGAACAACTTCGTGGACGATTTCAAGTTATTCGACGAGCGGGTGCTAATGATTTGGTTTCGGCTTATGAGAAACTACAAGTAACGTTTGATAGTTTGAAAAGTTTCAATGTTTTAAGATTTACTCCTGAAGCACAAGCATTGTATACAAATTTAATCAATCAAAAGATTAAAGTTGGTCGGCAGGATTTACGGATTGCCGCGATTGCTCTCTCGGTAAATGGAATTTTGGTTACACGCAACAACCAGGACTTTTGTCAAGTACCAAATATAGTTTTGGACAATTGGACTTTGTAAAGCCCTGATTCAATCCGCGCAATAGTTGTAATAAATGCCAAAAAATCCAGTCTCCCCATGATTCTATTCGCCTTGGCTCTAAGAACCAGGATAAATCAACTCACCAATACGCTTAAGAATTTGCAAAACAGCGTACAGTTCTCTCACGGATGCAAACGGAGCAAAAACTCTTGACAAATCGTACTGTGGTGTATTTGTTTGCGTCACTTTGACAAATAAAATATCGTCTCCATTCGTCACCATCCCAAACACAGGTTTACTGAGGTTGGGGTTAGCCATCATATAAGCTAGGGCTTGCGGTACAGCTGACCAAACGGAGAGTGTGGTTTTTTTCGACTCTAACACCATCACCCATAACTGATCTTGTAACACTAAAACATCAATCCGTCCGCGCAGTATCTCCTCGCCATCATCTAATATTAGTTCCACAGATGATTCAGCCTTAATTCTGAAAGGAGGATCGTAAAATCCAGAGAGTGCAAGTATTGGTGACACCAACAACAATATGACTGTCCCCTCTAGTAAATCACCTCCGGTACGGTGATAAAGATACCTGCGGCGCACGACATCCACAGAGGCTTTTTCCGCTTCTGTAATTTCAGACAATCCCTCATACCACTCTGGGAAAAATTGCTCGTTTTCAACACGAACAAAACCAAATCGATTTTCTGCATCCTCAAGAGTGGTAATCGCTTCTGTAATTGCTGCGGTCTGTGTCATTGCTTCTAGGTAAAAATTGCTTTGCTATACGATCAACATCAGCGCATCTTTAATTATCGCCAATTGGCGCCGCAGCTACGCCCGTCCTTAAACATCGCATTGTCATCTCCCTATTAAATTCTAAATTCTTCCCCAAGAACGCTTCACAAATACCCTTGGGAGGATGTCGCAACTCAGTAAATCAGTATCCAATATATCAGGGACTAAGCAACATCCCCTACAAGGAGACTGATTGGATGAATTTGCAAGAAATTTGGAAGTTATTACAAGAGACGTTCAAAGAATGGAGTGACGATAAAGCCTCACGATTAGCGGCGGCGTTAGCTTATTACACGATTTTTTCCATTGCACCATTGCTAATTATTGTAATTGCGATCGCAGGTGCAGTATTTGGAGAGGAAGCGGCAAGGGGTCAAATTGTCGGACAAATTCAAGGTTTAGTCGGGGTAGATGGCGCAAAGTTTCTCGAAACAGCGATCAAAAATGCTAACCAACCAAAAACAGGAGCGATCGCTTCCATCATTAGTGTTGTAGTTCTGTTATTAGGTGCTACAGGCTTATTTACTGAGTTGCAAGATGCCATGAATACCATTTGGGAAGTGAAACCCAAACCTGGACGTGGTATAAATAATATGATTCGCCTCCGCGTCTTGTCCTTTGCAATGGTGATCGGAATTGGCTTTTTACTTTTAGTTTCTCTAGTAATTAGTACGATATTAGCAACATTAGTAACGTACTTTAGTAACTTGTTGCCAGGTTTCGATTTCATCTGGCAGATTGCCAATTTAATCATCTCTTTTACAATCACAACAGTGCTGTTCGGACTAATTTTTAAAGTTCTACCAGATGTCAAAATTGCATGGAGTGATGTTTTAGTTGGGGCTGCTCTCACCTCAGTTTTGTTCTCTATTGGAAAATTTTTATTAGGACAATATCTAGGTAATGGCAGTTTTGGCTCGACATACGGTGCTGCTGGCTCACTGGTGGTGATTTTAGCTTGGGTTAACTATGCCGCACAAATTCTTTTCTTCGGTGCTGAATTTACCCAAGTTTATTCTCGAAGGCATGGAAGCGGCATAGTTCCAACTAAAAATGCCGTACCTTTATCTGATAACACGAAATATAATGGCACAAATCAAACGGGGCGATCTTCTACTAATAAAAAGCCTTCTTCTAACTTTATTAATCGCTTATTCCAGTCTTTCAAAAAGCCCAAGCGTTTAAAACAGAGAAGAAAAAATCAGCGATTTTAATCCCTGAATACTAGGATTATACGTTTGTAACTCTGATAGATGTTGAAGTATTTAGCCTCTAATAAAAGTCAGTTTTATGAAATAAGACCACAGAAAAATAACCTAATACTGGATTTTTTCCAGAAGTCTATTGAAAAAGGAAGAAAATCAGTGCTAATGGAAAAATGGTTTTATATCAATTGGCAAGCAATTTTTATTCCTAGTATCAGCATTTTTGAGTTGATTATCCGTGGCTCACTGGTCTATTTAGCGCTGTTCTCAGTGCTACGTTTTCTTCCTAGCCGACAATTAGGAACACTAGGAATTACTGATTTACTCGTAGTTGTGCTATTTGCTGAAGCTGCCCAAAACGCTATGGCTAGTAATTATACATCGATTACTGAGGGAGCTATCTTGGTAGGAACTGTGATTTTTTGGAGCTATTTGCTGAACTGGTTAGGCTACAAAATACCCCAGTTCCAACGTTTTATGAATCAGCCACCGCTGCTACTAGTAAAAAATGGTCGGATAATTGAGCGCCATCTGCAACGAGAGTTAATTACAGAGGATGAGTTGATGAGCAAGTTACGTCAGCAAGGTGTGGAATTTTTAGCAGATGTGAAGTTTGCATATATGGAGGCTGACGGTAGCATTAGTATCATCACCTTCGACTCCAAAACTAGTTCCGTCCCTGAGCAAAAAGTAGCCTTAAAAAGCGATGTACATTAATTAGACTGTAAAATATGACGGTTGTATTCTGTACCGAACTGTGATTGAGCGTTATACTTTGCCCGAAATGGCTAATCTGTGGAGTGAAGCCTATAAACTAAAAACTTGGCTGCAAGTCGAAATTGCTGTTTGTGAAGCTCAAGCTGAACTTGGTTACATTCCATCTGAAGCTGTTGAGGAAATTAAGACCAAAGCAGATTTTGATCCAAAGCGGGTGCTGGAAATTGAGGCTGTAGTCCGCCATGATGTCATTGCTTTCTTGACAAATGTCAATGAATATGTTGGTGATGCCGGACGCTACATTCACTTGGGTTTAACGAGTTCGGATGTTTTGGATACAGCTTTAGCACTGCAATTAGTTGCCAGTTTGGATATATTATTGCAACGTCTGGAAGATTTGATTCAGGTAATTCGCCAAAAAGCACGTGAACATCGTCATACAGTGATGGCTGGCCGATCGCATGGTATTCACGCTGAACCGATTACTTTTGGTTTTAAGCTAGCTGGTTGGTTAGCAGAAGTGTTGCGGCACCAAGAACGTTTGAGAATACTCCGCCAAACGAGCGCTGTCGGTAAAATTTCTGGTGCGGTGGGAACTTATGCCAATATTGAACCGCGCGTAGAAGCGATCGCTTGTCAAAAACTCGGACTCGAACCCGATACGGCCTCAACCCAAGTTATTTCCCGCGATCGCCATGCCGACTACGTGCAACAATTAGCTTTGGTAGCAGCAACCATCGAACGCTTTGCTGTAGAAATTCGCAATCTCCAAAAAACAGACGTTCTGGAAGTCGAAGAATTCTTCGCCAAAGGTCAAAAAGGCTCCTCAGCAATGCCACACAAGCGTAACCCCATCCGTTCGGAACGACTGACGGGAATGGCGCGACTCGTCAGAAGTCATGCCGGTGCAGCTTTAGAAAACGTTGCTTTATGGCATGAGCGAGACATTTCCCACAGTTCTGTAGAACGGGTAATTTTGCCAGATGCTTGCACCTTAACCCATTTTATGCTATCAGAAATAACCGACTTGGTAAAAAACCTGTTGGTCTATCCTGAGAACATGAAACGGAATCTCAACTGTTACGGTGGTGTTGTGTTCAGCCAAAAAGTGCTACTGGCTTTGATAGACAAGGGAAGCAGCCGAGAAGATGCTTATGCGATCGTTCAAGAAAGCGCTCACGCCGCTTGGAATCAGCCAGAAGGAAACTTCCAGGACTTGATTAGCAAAGACCCGCGTGTTACCCAAAAGTTGTCTCCAGCAGAACTAGAGGTGTGTTTCGACCCGCAGCAACATCTGCGGCATTTAGAAGAAGTTTACCAACGATTAGGTATTTAGGATTAATTTGCTTGTAGTAAGCGTTTAAGCGCTTACTACAAACCTATCACCAAAAAAATACGCAGATAAGCTGTTAAACACCTAATTTACACATTTAGATAGCAGGGGAGCAGAGGGGCAGAGGAGCAGGGGAGAAGGATTGACGCTTTTTCTCCAAAATCAACAATATGCAAGTTAAATGCGTATTAGCTTATCACCAATGGCATCTTGCCCGCCCCTTCTCTATTTTTCCCATCCTCCACACCTAAAACTCAAAAAAAATCCCCCACCATTGCGGCAGGGGATTTAAATTACTTAACTTACAAAACTAGCAGCCGAATTAACCGAACTTACCAGCAGTAGAAGCAATTAAGAATGCTGCGTAAGTCACGACATAGCCAACAGTGAAGTGAGCTAGACCAACTACACGAGCTTGAACAATAGATAGAGCCACGGGCTTGTCTTTCCAGCGAACTAGGTTAGCTAGAGGAGTGCGTTCGTGTGCCCAAACAAGGGTTTCAATCAACTCTTGCCAGTAACCTCTCCAAGAGATTAAGAACATGAAGCCAGTAGCCCAAACTAGGTGTCCAAACAGGAACATCCAAGCCCAGACAGACAGGTTATTCACGCCGTAAGGGTTGTAACCGTTAATCAACTGAGCAGAGTTAGCCCAGAGGTAATCGCGGAACCAGCCCATGAGGTATGTAGAGTTCTCATTGAACTGAGCTACGTTGCCTTGCCAAATACCTAGATGCTTCCAATGCCAGTAGAATGTCAACCAACCAATGGTGTTGAGCATCCAGAATGTAGCGAGGTAGAAGGAATCCCATGCTGAGATATCGCAAGTACCGCCACGACCGGGGCCGTCGCAAGGGAAGGCATAGCCGAAGTCCTTTTTATCGGGCATCAGCTTAGAACCACGGGCATCCAAAGCACCTTTGACCAAGATCAAGGTGGTGGTGTGCAGACCTAAAGCGATCGCATGGTGTACCAAGAAGTCGCCAGGGCCAATTGTCAAGAACAGAGAGTTAGTACCAGCATTGATGGCATCTAACCAGCCTGGAAGCCACACGTTAGCGTAGTTAGGCCATGCTGTGTAAGCAATACTATCGGGGTTAGATAGCAATGTATCTAAACCGTACAATACCTTACCGTTTGCAGCTTGGACGAATTGAGCAAATACTGGCTCAATCAAGATTTGCTTTTCAGGAGTACCAAAAGCAACTACTACGTCGTTGTGTACGTACAGACCAAGGGTGTGGAAGCCCAAGAAAAGGGATACCCAGCTGAGGTGGGAAATAATCGCTTCTTTGTGCTGAAGTACGCGTTCAAGAACGTTACCCTTGTTTTGCTCTGGGTCGTAATCACGTACCCAGAAGATTGCTCCGTGGGCAAAAGCACCAAGCATCAGGAATCCAGCAATATACTGGTGATGCGTGTACAACGCTGCCTGGGTTGTGTAGTCCTTCGCAATAAATGCGTAGGAAGGCATGGAGTACATGTGCTGCGCTACCCAGGAAGTGACAACACCTAACGCTGCTAAGTGCCATCCCAATTGGAAGTGCAGGGAGTTGTTGTAGGTGTCGTAAATACCTTGGTGAGGTAGGTTGAACGGACCTTCAACGGGAATACCAAAGAAGTTCTTGGCATTCAAGGCTTCTTTGAGACTGTGACCAATCCCAAAGTTTGTCCGGTACATGTGACCAGCGACGATGAATAGAACTGCGATCGCTAAGTGGTGATGAGCTATGTCAGTCAGCCACAAAGCTTCTGTCTGGGGATGGAAACCACCCAAGAAACTCAGAATTGCAGTTCCTGCACCTTGCGATGTCCCAAATATATGTCCAGGAGTGTCAGGATTTTGAGAGTAAACACCCCAGTTGCCTGTAAAGAATGGTGTCAAACCTGCTGGGTGGGGTGGGGTATTCAGGAAGTTATCCCAACCTACGTGCTGACCGCGAGCTTCAGGGACAGCAACGTGAATTAAGTGACCAGCCCAAGCCAAAGAACTAACACCAAACAAACCTGCTAAGTGGTGGTTTAGACGATGTTCAGCGCTCTTAAACCATGCCAAGCTAGGACGGAACTTGGGTTGCAAGTGTAGCCAACCAGCGAATAACAGTACAGCTGCGAATAACAGCAAGAACACTGAACCGTTGTAGAGTTCGCCGTTCGTCCGCATTCCGATGGTATACCACCAATGGTAGAGACCAGAGTAGGTAATGTTTACCGGATTGCTAGCGCCAGCTTGGGTAAAAGCTTCGATTGCTGGTTTACCGAAGTGGGGGTCCCAAATCGCATGGGCGATGGGACGGATGTGAAGGGGATCTTTAATCCACTGTTCAAAGTTACCTTGCCAGGCTACGTGGAACAGGAGGCTGGATGCCCACAGGAAGATGATTGCCAAGTGACCGAAGTGAGTTGCGAAAATCTTTTGGTAAAGATTTTCTTCTGTGATGCCATCATGGGTTTCAAAATCGTTGCCTGTAGCGATCGCATACCATATCCGACGAGTCGTCGGGTCCTGTGCGAGATCCTGGCTAAATTTCGGAAATTTTGTTGCCATAGGTTTAATAAATCCTCTGACCTTTAGCCATCAAATACCAGCGTCTAGAGTCCTGAGTTTTGAGTTCTGAGTACCAAGTTTTAAGTATTTCTCAGCACTCAGCACTCAGCACTCAGCACTCCACAACTGATTGCTACCCTACTGAAAGGATGTGTGCATGGAAGAATGCCCAAGTCGTAGCAATTCCTCCCAAGAGGTAGTGAGCTACCCCTACAGCCCGACCCTGAATAATGCTCAGAGCGCGAGGCTGAATTGCTGGTGCTACCTTCAGTTTGTTATGCGCCCAAACAATGGACTCAATCAGTTCTTGCCAGTAGCCGCGACCACTGAACAGGAACATCAAGCTGAATGCCCAGACAAAGTGAGCGCCTAAGAAGAGTAGACCATAGGCAGATAGCGCGCTGCCATAGGAATTGATGACTTGTGTAGCTTGTGCCCACAAGAAGTCTCGCAACCAACCGTTGATGGTAATTGCACTTTGGGCGAAGTTACCACCAGTGATGTTAGTCACATTCCCGGCTGCATCTACCGTTCCCCAAACATCTGATTGCATCTTCCAGCTGAAGTGGAAAATTACAATTGATATGGAGTTGTACATCCAGAAAAGTCCGAGGAATACGTGATCCCAACCAGAGACTTGACAGGTACCGCCACGACCCGGACCGTCGCAAGGGAAGCGGAAGCCCAGGTTTGCCTTGTCTGGAATCAGACGAGAGCTACGGGCGTACAGCACACCTTTAAGCAGAATTAAGACGGTGACGTGAATGGTGAAAGCGTGAATGTGGTGAATTAGGAAGTCCGCTGTGCCCAAAACAATGGGTGCAGCTGCCACTTTTCCGCCAACAGCCAAGACACCGCCGCCAAAGACATAGCTAACTGGTTCTAGGGCATTGGGTGCAGTTGTACCAGGAGCCAAGGCATGGATATTTTGTATCCACTGGGCAAATACTGGCTGCAATTGAATCCCTGTATCAGAGAACAAGTCTTGAGGACGACCCAATGCACGCATTGTGTCGTTGTGGATGTAAAGTCCAAAGCTATGGAAGCCGAGGAAAATACATACCCAGTTCAGGTGAGAAATAATCGCGTCACGGTGACGAATCACCCGATCCAGCAAGTTGTTTTGATTCACAACTGGATCGTAATCCCGCACCATGAAGATCGCAGCGTGAGCTGCTCCACCAACAATCAAGAATCCACCGATCCAAATATGGTGTGTGAATATGCACAACTGCGTAGCGTAGTCAGTTGCCAAGTATGGATAGGGGGGCATCGCGTACATGTGATGCGCGATGATGATTGTCAGCGAACCCAAGAAGGCCAGGTTAGTAGCCAATTGAGCGTGCCAAGATGTGGTCAGGTTTTCGTAGAGACCTTTGTGACCTTCACCAGTGAAAGGACCTTTGTGGTTTTCGAGGATCTCTTTAATGCTGTGACCAATACCCCAGTTGGTACGATACTGATGACCAGCAACGATAAAGAGAACTGCGATCGCTAAGTGGTGATGAGAAATATCAGTCAACCACAAGCCGCCTGTTACCGGGTTCAGACCGCCCTTGAAGGTGAGGAAGTCAGCATACTGACCCCAATTCAAGGTGAAGAAAGGTGCTAAACCAGCAGCAAAGCTGGGGTACAACTCGGTCAACAAGTCTTTGTTCAAGATGAACTCGTGGGGCAAGGGGATGTCTTTGAGAGCAACGCCTGCATCCAAAAGCTTGTTGGTCGGTGCGGACACGTGGATTAAGTGACCTGCCCATCCCAAGGAACCACAACCTAGCAGTACTTGCAAGTGGTGATTCAGCATCGACTCCACGTTCTGGAACCATTCCAGTTTGGGAGCGCGTTTGTGGTAGTGGAACCAGCCAGCAAATAGGAACAAGCCTGCTAATACCAATCCACCGATCGCAGTGCAGTAAAGCTGGAAGGAGTTTGTAATACCCCAGCCACGCCATACTTGGAACAAACCGGAGGTGATTTGAATACCGTGGAAACCACCGCCAACATCACCGTTTAAAATGTCTTGTCCCACAATGGGCCAAACAACTTGAGCACTAGGCTTAACGTTCAACGGGTCGCTTAACCAAGCTTCGTAGTTAGAAAACTTCGCGCCGTGGAAAATCATCCCGCTCAACCAAATTGTCACTACGGCTAAGTGGCCGAAGTGGGCTGAGAATATCTTGCGGGAGATATCTTCTAAATCGCTTGTATGTGTATCAAAATCATGGGCGAGTGCGTGCAGGTTCCAAATCCATGTGGTGGTTTTGGGACCTCTGGCTAAGGATCTGTCAAAGTGCCCAGGTTGTGCCCATCTCTCGAAAGAGGTAGGAACCGGGTCGTTATCGACGATTATTCTTGCCTGTTTTTCCTCTCGCTCCGGAGGACTTATTGTCATTCGACCTCCTCTCTTGATAAGGAATGAGGAATCATGAATCCCACAATGTAAAGCTTAGTCGCATACTCCAGAATTTTACTGAAGCCACGATGAAGACCCTATGTGGAGAGTTGTTTCTCGTTGAATTATAAAGTCTTAACTTGTACTTTGTTAGAGATATTTTAACAATAATTCAAACTTGCTCGAATATTGCTGAAATTCATGCCTTAACTGGCTTTTAACTTCAAACTATTTGTCCAAAAGTCAATAGTTTATCTATTTAATTTACAAAGAATAACAATTCGTAAAATTTATGGTTTGGCTGTATGTAGCCGATGTCCCAACTTTTACTGCGATTACTTATGAACATTTATGTCATATTTCAATTTTTGCAAGTAAAACGTTGTAAGGAATATGACTTATTTTAAAATTTTATGAGATACAAAGAAAAACTTATGGGATTTGAGGCAGATTTCACCAAGTCCCTTCGGGACGGGTGTAAGGGTTTAAGGGTGTAGGGGTATAGGGGAAATCCGTCCCGAAAATTGGTCAACAACTAGGGGTGTAAGGGGGTAAGGGTATACGCGGGCGGAGTTATTGGCTTACTGTTGAACCCCTTTGACTGCTTGGTAGGGTGTACCACAAAGAAAATTTTCTCTTTCCCCTACACCCTTATACCCCTACACCCTTATACCCTTTCTCCCCTACACCCCTAGTTATCTTTTGGGCTATAGTTCCAGATGGACAGTTTGAGCCAAAATAATCTGTCAATTGTCGAAGACTATCACTGGGTGCAACGCATGAACTCATGGCAGAAAAGGGTGTTAGAGAAGCTCCTCCCTCAGAGGTTCCTGATTCTCAGGTGGGTAATGACATTGGTGCTGGTATTAAGCTTGACCAGTTGCGGCGAGAAAGCCGACAGCCAGGAAGTATCTACTGGCTATAAAGAAAACTCTCCACAGATTTCTCAAATTTCAAAGCAATTTTCAGAAGTTTCCCCTCCATCTGTTATTCAAGAACTGCGGACAATTTTGGAAGTTTATCAGCCACAAGTGACAATTGTTACTCCAAAAATTGATGAAGTTCTTCAAGATAACAAAGTCACAGCCAGTTTTCAGATTAAGGATCTACCAATATTTAAAGACCCACAATTACAACTGGGCCCACATCTACACGTAATTCTGGATAATCAACCTTATATACCTGTTTACAACCTGAATCAGCCCTTGGTTTTGCCAGACTTGTCTCCAGGTAGTCATACCCTGCGCGTTTTTGCCTCTCGTCCTTGGCATGAAAGCTTTAAGAATGAAGGCGCTTATGCCCAAACAACATTTCACGTCTTCACCAAAACCGACGACAACACCCCAGATCCTAAATTACCCCTGCTAACTTACAGCCGTCCTCAAAGTAGCTACGGGGCAGAACCAATATTACTGGACTTTTACCTAACTAATGCTCCTCTGCACCTCGTTGGTAAGGAAAACCCCAATGACAAGTTCAGTGATTGGCGCATCCGCTCCACAATTAATGGTGAAAGCTTTATTTTCGATCGCTGGCAGGCAGTTTACCTTAAAGGCTTCCGTCCAGGGAAAAACTGGGTAAAGCTAGAATTTCTCGATAATCAAGGAAATCCTGTCAAAAATGCTTTTAATACTACAGTTAGATTGATTGACTACCAGCCAAAAGGTAAAGATACTCTGTCGAGAATTGTCAGAGGAGAACTCACAGCAGCTGACGTGCGCCCTATTGTAGACCCGAATTATAAACTTGCACCCAAACCCACACCTTCTGTTGAAAAAACACCCCAAATACAGCCTATTCCTGAAAGTGAGATTCCAGAACAATCCAAAACACAGCCAGAAAAACCAAAATTAGAAGTTCCAACGGCTGCACCATCTCCCAGCTTGTCCCCAACGCCACCAGAAATTATAGAGTCTCCAGCACCAGAACCACAGCCAGAGGTAACACTAACTCCTGAATCAACGCCGTTACCCGAAAAAGTAACGCCTCAGCCAACAAAACCTAGATTTGGTGGATTTTTTAACCGTGGGGCTGGTAAAGTTCCCCCACCAGAAGCACCAGTTGCACCATCTCCTAGTTTGCCACCCACACTGCCAGAGATTATTGAGTCTCCGACACCAGAAATTATTACGCCAACACCAGAACCACAGCCAGAGGTAACGCCAACACCTCCTTCTGCTGAATTACCCGAAAAACAAGTGCAACAGCCATAAAAAATAGGATTTAGTTTATACCTTGAAGGTTGGTAGAGGCAGCAAAGAATTCAGTAGTGCTGTTAGCGGTAGCGGGGCGTTGAGCCGCGTGCTGAGTGCAATTAATTTTACTTTTTACTCAGCACTCGTTACTCTAAGCCGAGGCACTGTTTTGGTGAAATAAATCATTTTTCTTCTGCCTCATATCGTGAGGTTTGGGAATCCCCGCACTTATAGGGCGGGGTGGATGTCAACGGACTCAGCAATATGCGTTAGAAAGTTTTAAAATTTTTGCTTTTACTGAATAACTGGGAATTCTAAGTAAGCATTGACTCTTATTTTACTTAGGATTAATATGGCTTTCCAGACTCCAGATTCAGATTTTACATCAGTTTCCGGTGATATCGCCGTCGTCCGATCGAGCCGAAAAGGGTGGTTCTCAAAAATTACCAACGGTCTGAGTATTGGCAACAAAATTAAATTTGGCTATGGTATTGCCCTTGGTGTGGGAATTATCGGAACCACTATTGGGTTAATTTTAGGAGATCGCTATCAGCAACAAGCGTTGCAGCAGCAACAAAATGCCTTTAAGGAACTCAATTTGCTCTATCGCCTCCAGACAAGTATCCTGCAAACCCGGACGCACCAGCAGCAACTCATTCCCTTAGTGGCAAGTCTAAAGCTGTACAAAGAGGAATATGCCCACATTACTAATACACATGCACCTGAAATTAAGCAGGTTTGGTTGGAACTCCAAACATATATAAAAACTGCTGATTATACGAACCAAAAGCACGGGGAGAATATTCCCCTACTTCTAAAAACTTATGAAGGTATAACCCAAACTTATATCCAGCACCTTGAGGAACTATCTCAACAACTTGATTTATCTTCTCCAACTGAGATTAAAATTGCGATCGCACAACGAAGACTATTAAAGTTTACCAACAGTGATTTAGCACTTAAGTTTGACGGTATCTCCGATGAACTGGTTACTGTCATTAATACCTCTTATGAGGAATTACAAGCAGCAACGACGACGTTCAAGACAGTAGCACAAATACGGATTCAAATCATTATTGCAAGCATTCTGTTGTCAGCAGTAATTGCTACTCTTTTAGCTTTTTTGACGAGTCGAACCATTACCCATCCCGTCGAAGTGCTGACGAATGTAGCGCAGCGAGTCACCAAAGAATCTAACTTTGATCTGCAAGCACCCGTCATAACCACAGATGAAATTGGCATACTTGCTACTGCTTTTAACCAAGTTTTGCACAGGGTTAAATGCTTACTGGAAGAACAGCAAGCAGCTGCCTTTCGTCAGCAGCAAATGCAAGAAGCGCAATTGCTTCAAAGTGAAAAAATGTCTAGTTTAGGACGAATGGTAGCTGGCATTGCCCACGAAATTAATAATCCGGTAAATTTTATCTACGGCAATTTAGATCCTGCTATTCAGCATGTAGACGATTTATTAGCATTGTTACAAACCTATCGCCAAGAAATACCTAGTCCACCTCTAGCGGTACAAGACCACGCCACCGAAATTGATGCAGAATTTGTGGAAGAAGATTTACCTAAAGTTTTGCAGTCAATGAAGTTCGGCGCCGATCGCGTCCGCCAAATTGTCTTGAGTTTGAAAAACTTCTCTCGTCTAGATGAAGCAGAAGCTCATGCAGTCAATTTGCATGAATGTATTGATAGTACGCTACTCATCCTCAATAACCGGATCAAAAAAGGCATCACCATTGAGCGCTGCTACGGTGATATTCCCACCATTGAAGGTTTTTCTAGCTCGCTTTACCAAGTGTTCATGAACATTATCAACAATGCGCTTGATGCTTTGGAGGAACAGCACAATACTCAAGATAAACCACGAATTACGATCGCTACCGAACTTCAAGACAAAAACTGGGTAGTTGTCCGTATTGCTGATAACGGTTCTGGTATTGCCTCTGATACTCAAGAGAAAATTTTTGAGATGTTCTTTACCACCAAACCAACAGGCGTTGGCACTGGGATGGGACTTTCGATTAGTCATCAGATTGTTGTCGAAAAACATGGAGGACGACTAATTTGTAAATCTGAGGTGGGTAGTGGTACGGAATTTATCATTTCTCTCCCCGTTCAAAAGCAGCATTTACCCAAAGATACTCAACTGTAACTCTTGTGCTAGAGCCTCAACAAAAACAAGCCCTGCTAGGGGATTTCCTACTGTATCCAAAGCTGGACTATAACAAGCGATCGCTCCCTCACCTGGTACTATTGCTACAAGCCCACCACCAATCCCTGATTTCATTGGTAAACCAATTCTGACTGCGAACTCGGCAGAAGCTTCGTATAGTCCACAAGTTGACATTACAGCGTTGACAATCCGGCGATTTTGTGATGATACACAGCTATTGTTAAAAGCTAGGAGTTTTCCTAACAGGGCTAAATCTTCAACTCGCCCAGATATACAGCATATTTGTTCATAAGTGTCAAGTGCTGTTTCAATATTTTCTAGATGACCAGCTTCGGCAAGATAATTAGCGATCGCTTCATTAGCTTTTGAGCGGGTTAATCGTACTGAAGCTAGCATCACCTCATCTAAGCTTAGTTGGCAACCTGCTAATTGGTTAAGCCATTGACAAAATAAAAGAGTGCGTTGATTAGCATCCTTTCCTGGTAACTTATCAGATAGGGTAATTGCCCCACTATTAATCATCGGGTTGCGGGGATGGCCGCGATCGCTAATTAATTGTTCTAAAGAATTGAAGGGTGCATTTGATGGTTCAACCCCAACCCAGCCGAAAACTGTTTCTGCACCAAAATGTTCTAGCAGATAAAGTAGAGAGAATGTCTTAATAACGCTCATTAGCGGGAAGACACAAGCGGTATCCCCAAAGCTGATATTTTTCCCCGATTTACAGCAGATGTGAACTGCAAACCAACCAGGATTAGCTTTAGCTAATTGCGGAATGCGATCGATAACTTTTCCTTGTTCAGCTTTAGTTTTCGCTTGTTGTACCCAAGCTGATAACTCTGTGGTAATTAATCTATCAAGTCTTTTCAAAAGTAATATCCGCTAAAACCATTTCTAGTTTATGTAAAGCGGTTATTGTTGAGCGGGTTGATAGCGAACTTGCAACGTGACAAAAGCTTCTATTCTTTGTTCTCCAGCAACAACAGGTGTATTGGCTAAATTCATTGGAGCCGCTTTCTGTATTAAGTCAGTCATTTCCATTGCTACTGGTATAGGTGGACGAGCACCGTTAATTTGAATGCTGACAATTTGCTGTTGCTTGAGTTGCAAAGCACTAAGAGCTGCATCTGCTTGAGAGCGAGCATTTTTGGAGGCTGCATCGATCGCCTGTTTTTGTGCAGCAGCGATCGCCTCATCCGATGCTACTAATGTTACACCATCAATTCGTGTCGCTCCAGTTTTAATCGCTTCATCCAACAACGTGCCAATTTTTTCTGGAGCAATTTGGAAGCGGACAATGTTGGTTGCATAATAGCCAATTATTTGGTTACTATCTTTTTGGCTGTAGCGGGGATTTAGACTGATACTGGTGGTTTCTAATTTAGTCACATCTTGACGCGCTTTTAATAAGTTAACTACTGCTTGCGATCGTTTAGCAAGTTCCTGTTGGACAAATCCAGAAGTTTCACCCTGCACCTGAACGCCTAAACTGACTCGCGCATTTGTTTTGGGAATATCCATCATCCCTCGCCCAGAAACCACAAGTGTTTGAGATTGGAATGAAATATTTGGCTCAACTCGGCTTTGAGCCGCTTGACAACCTACCAAACTCAACAGACATAAAGCAGGTAGCATCTGTGGTAAGGTTTTACCAAAATTAACTTTCAAACTTGTCAAATAATAGTAAGACATAACTGGAGCAGAAAATTTTTGTGCGTTTCCAATATGACACTTGGGCAATTGATAACTGCTAATGTTACAGTTTTGGAAACTGAAAAAATCACCTTCTTGGATAATTGAAATCAAGCAGCCTTCAAAGGAACCGATAGAAAACCGCGCGTATCAAAGCTTATTTTGCGCGTCTTAATTACGAATTACGAACTTGTACTGAGCCAAGTCGAAGTATTACGAATTACGAATTACCTATGATTCCTCGTGTTAGAGCGCCAGAATTACCGCAAAATTACTCTTGGCTCAATACCGATAAACCATTGTCTGTTAAACAACTCAAGGGTAGAGTCGTAATTTTAGACTTTTGGACATACTGCTGTATCAATTGTCTGCATATCCTGCCAAACCTGAAATATTTAGAACAAAAATATAAAGATAGTCTTACCGCTATTGGGGTTCACTCTGCCAAATTTGACAACGAAAAGGAAACAGAAAATATTCGCCAAGCTATCCTACGCTATGACATTGAACATCCTGTTGTAGTTGACAGCGGTTTTCGGATTTGGGAAGAATATGCTGTGCGTGCTTGGCCTACGTTAATAATTATTGATCCAGAAGGTTATGTGATTGGCCAGATTTCTGGTGAAGGAAACCGTGACACTTTAGACGAGTTGATTCAAAAGTTAATTCAGCAACACCAAGACAAAGGCACAATTAATTTCCAAGAAATCAGCTTAACTTTAGAAAAACAGCGCCAACCATTAATCACACCTTTAGCTTTTCCTGGTAAAGTTCTGGCTACTCAAGCAGGTTTGTTTATCGCTGACTCTGGACATCACCGCCTAGTTATGAGTAGTTTTGACGGAGAAATTCTACATTTAATTGGTACTGGAAAATCTGGCTTAACCGATGGTGCTTTTAACGAATCACAATTTTTTGCACCGCAAGGAATGGCTTATGATACCGAAAATCAGATTCTTTACGTTGCTGATACAGAAAATCATGCGCTGCGGCGAGTTGATTTAAAGCGCCAAGTAGTCGAAACTATTGCGGGAACTGGTGAACAAAGCCGCAATATCCATCCTCATGGCGGTGTCGGTTTAGAAACCGCACTGAATTCCCCTTGGGATTTAGTAAAAGTAGGAAATACCTTATTTATTGCAATGGCTGGGCCGCATCAAATTTGGCAAATGGATTTAGAAACTGGCATCATCAAAACTTATGCTGGTACTGGTGCAGAAGCGTGTATTGATGGTTCACTTACTGAATCTGCCTTTGCCCAACCTAGCGGTATTACTAATAATGGGCAAGAATTATATATTGCTGACAGTGAAGTTAGTTCAGTTCGTGGTGTTGGAATTGTCGAACCGTACCAAGTACGAACTATTTGCGGTAGTGGTGGTTTATTTGGTTTTGGCGATGTAGATGGACAAGGTGAAAGTGTCTGTTTGCAACACTGTTTAGGAGTGGAATACGCTCAGAATTTTTTGTGGGTGGCAGATACTTATAATCATAAAATTAAATTAGTAACTCCTAGTGGGAATTGTCAAACAGTTTTGGGAGATGGTTCTACGGGTTTACAAAATGGTCAGGGTAAGAACACTCGTTTTTTTGAACCTTCAGGATTGAGTGTTTTGAGTTCATATTTATATATTGCTGATACTAATAACCACGCTATTCGCCGCGTAGATTTGAATACTTTTGAAGTTATAACGCTTCAATTTCCTGGTTTATGTGCGCCAGATGTTTGTATTCCACCGAATTTTTAAGATGATCATCTTATGCAAAGGCGCAAAGTGTTTTTTTGCACCTTTGTGTGAGGTTTTAAAGAGAATAAATTAAATAGTGCTACTGGAAGTTAAAGTTTTAAAGGGATAGATTTAAAATCTTTATCCTTAATTATAAATTTATCTGCCTTGATTCCTTTAGGTGTGTCAAACAGTAAATCTACAGAACGAGCTTCACCTGGAGAGAAGGGTTTACTTAACAAATCAGTATCATATTTTATCTCCCTGTCTTTAAAATCGTATTTGTTGCCTTTGGAGTCAACTAATTCTGATAATAGAAGAATGAACCATGTATCATCCTCTCGTTGTCTTTTGTCACTTGTGTTTTTAACAGTTACAGAAATCACTGTCCAAACTTCAGCCGCTTCGTATGTTTTGTACTTTCCTTGAATTTTCTGCCCTGCATATTTAACACCTGTTGCGCTGACTTCCCAACCTTTGCGATTAACTTTGCCGTTAACTGCTTTTGAAACTGGTTCAATGTTAGTAGTATCGGCGGCATTTGCTTGAGATGACGAAGGCTCTAATTTGGCTTGTTGCGAAGGTGTACAGGCAGAAATCATAAGTAACAATGCTGTAATAGACAAGTATTTAAATTTATTCATGGTTGCACTCTGATTGTATATTCAAACCTCTTTAAGCTTTTTGAGAGGTTTGTTATTATAGTTCCCAAAAATTGACTAACGTTAACAAATGATACAATTACGTAGAGGTGCAAAGAAAAACTCTGTGTCTGGAGTGTCTAGGTATGAGATTTGAAAGAATAATATTATTTAGCGATCGCTTGTATGCAATTAGTCGTTTTTGATATTGATGGTACACTAACAAATACCAACAAAATTGATGAAAATTGTTTTGTACGTGCTTTTGCATTGGAATTTGGTATTTTTGGTATAAATACAAATTGGTCTGAATACGCATACACCACCGATTCTGGAATTACCCAGCAAATTTTCAAAGAAAAATTAAAACGTCTTCCTTCAGATGAAGAGTTAGTCAGACTTAAAACACGTTTCGTTAGCCTACTCCAAGAAGCATTTATTAACAACCAAAATTTATTCAGTGAAATTCCTGGTGCTGCAAATGTATTAGTTAAATTACAGCTAGATGCTGATTGGTGTGTTGCGGTCGCAACTGGCGCTTGGCGTGAATCTGCTAAAATAAAACTTCAAAAAGCTAACCTACAAATAGAAGGTATTCCTTTGGCTTCAGCTAATGATGCATTTTCACGAGAAGATATTATTAAGACAGCTATTATAGCGCTTCTCGTTTGCGTGAGGTACACCCGTAGGGGCACGGCACTGCCCATT
>CAXUOL010000030.1:0-21910 GCA_964252435.1 uncultured Nostoc sp. | reverse complement strand
GCTACGAACGGTATTAAATGTAAAGGTATTTGTGTGGCTGACAATGACTATTAAGGTATAAATTATATCGTTCTTTGTTATTGTAGGCTATGTTAACGAAATATAAAGCACTATTTTTATGAAAGCGATGCCTATAGTGGATAAAGTGCGATCGCTGAGTTTCAAACAGGGTATAGCAACGAAATCTGATGCACTACACAACCCGACGATTTTGGCAATGCTATGATGCTGTTAACCTGAAATCAGTAAATAAACAAATCTAGTTATGCTCTACAAAATTCCACTACTACTTACACCTCAGCCAGAGGGTGGGTTTACGGTAACTTCTCCGCGCCAGAACTGATAACTGAGGGGAACTCTGTGGATGAAGTTTTAGTGAATGCTAGAGATGCATTTGAAGCGGTTCTTGAAGTGTATGAAGATTTAGGTAAAGAGCTTCCTCACAACCTACAATCTGTAGACCAAAACTCACCAGCCTTGATAGAAACTTTTGTAAGGTTTTGATATGAATTATAATCCTCAACAAAGTTTGAGAAATCGGATTAATAATCAAATTATAGATCATCCTTTTACAGACTATTGGGATATTTTTATTCTTAAACATCAACATCCAATTAACATTACTCTACACATTATGGGAATATTCTTTTTTTACAGTTTATTTTTTTATACTTGGGAGTTACAAACCTTTTGGTTACTCTTAGGCTTACCGTTAACTCAATTGGTGGGATTAACTGGACATTTATTATTTGAGCGTAGCCATATTGATTTACAAGATGCTGTATTTTCTTGGCGGGCTTCTTATTGTTTAGGTAAAATGTTATTTAGAATTTTAACGGGTAAATATCGAGAAGATATTCGCCAAAGACAAGAAATATTAAATAATTATTTATCAAACAATCATGCAAATATTTAACAACTGGAATGTAATTGCTAAGGGTTGGTATATTGCCTGTCCTAGTCATGAAATCCCTAAAAAAACAGCAAAATCTGTAGAAGTATGCGGTCATAAAATTGCCATTTTTAGAGGTGAAGATGGGCAAGTGCGGGCTTTAGATGCTTACTGCCCTCATTTGGGGACAGATTTAGGAATTGGGAAGGTTGATGGGAATTGGATTCGTTGTACATTTCATCATTGGGCATTTGATGAAACAGGGCTTTGTCAAAATATTCCCTGTCAATCAGAAATTCCTACTCAAGCTAAATTACAAGCTTATGCAACAGAGGAAAAATATGGATTTATCTGGATTTATCCAGATGCTAAAGCACCAGAGGGAGTGCCTGATTTTGATGAATTGAAGGGAAAAGAAATTGTTGCACAAGCGGATATTGCATTTGCAAGAAGTTGTCATCACCATATTTGTATGATGAATGGGATTGATGCTCAACATTTAAAAACAATTCATCATTTAGACATCAAAATGGATCTGTCGCTATATCGCAGTGAATTAGGGACGCAAATTGACTTTACAATGCGGGGACAATTCCCTCAAACTACTTGGAGAGAAAAGTTAGGTCAAAGATTTCTTGGTTATACATATCAGTATTCAATGCGTTATGCTCATGGTTGCATTGGGTTGTTAACAATGATGAAAGATGTTAGGCTTTTTCCGCCACTGTATATGATATATGCTTATACTCCAATTGCACCTGGAACAACTATAATTCAACCAATTTATGTAACTGAAAAACGTCAAGGTATTGTGGGATATCTGCTAAGTCAGTTTTTGCTATTTTGTACTCGCTTGGCTTACTATATGCTCAGAGATGAAGATGGCAAGATTTACGACAATATTCGCTTTAATCCGAATTTGCTCCTTAGTATCGATCGGCCATTAGCTGAATATATGGAGTATGTAAATCAGCTAAAACCGTCTCGATGGTCAAAAAATAGGGGTGTAGAATAGTAGGTTAGATTAGCGATCGCGTAACCTAACAAAAGCTTTGGTAATGTTGCGTTTTGTTTCTCAATCTAAATACATCTTAATTATTTTGTAGAGTGTGCGATTTCCATCAACTCTGATTGAGAAGGTGCAAGATGTAAATACAGAATTGTAATGTAGATAACCATTCTGGAATCTGTCACATTACACCGTAAATTTACCAAAATGGTCGATAAAGTTTTAATTACATATAATACAAATCGATCCTAAGTAATTTACGAATAATGAAGAGTTTGCTGATTCCTGTTCAAAATTTGCAACCAAGCGATCGCATCGCCATGTATGCGCTGCTGCAAAATCACTTTCAAGGTATTACCTGGGATGGCTTTCAAATTGATCTAGAGCGCAAAAACTGGGTTTTGTTGTTGAGAGATGAAACTTCCAATGCACTCAAAGGATTTTCAACTTTGATGTTATGCCAAAAGACTTTTTTGGGTGAAAAAATTAGTGTGGTATATTCCGGCGACACTATTGTTGATCCTAGTGCTTGGTCGAGTACAATACTACCACGTAGTTGGATTGCCGCTATCAATTTTCTACGTCAACACTATGCAGAAAATAAGCTTTACTGGCTGCTAATTTGCTCTGGTTTTCGCACTTATCGTTTTCTCCCTACCTTTTGGCAAGATTTCTACCCGCGTTATGATGTCACAACACCTGTCGATGTTGCAAATCTGATGGTGAGTTTAGCACGCGAATACTATGGTAATTTATACCAAGAAGCAACTGGTATCGTCCATTTCCAGCATCCCCAAATTCTCCGTGATGGGTTGATTGAAATCCCGACAGGAAGACAGACTAACCCCCATATCCAGTTTTTTGAAAAAAAGAACCCTGGCTATCGAATAGGCGATGAATTGGTTTGTTTAACTGAAATTAACTATGACAATCTCACTCGTGCTGGACAACGCATGTGGGAATCAAAATCATCGTTAAATTTTGTGCAAGATTGTGTTCTCATTTAACTTTTATGGCATCTACAAACCAAAAATTAAACTTTAACAACCCGACACAATTTATAGAAGGATGGTATTGGACATTACCATCAAACAAATTAAGAATTGGCAAGGTAAAAGCGATAAAACTGCTAGGGAGAAATCTGGCAATTTATCGGGGAATTAGTGGTCAGGTAGTAGCTATAGATGCTTATTGTCCACACATGGGCGCTCATTTAGCAGAAGGTAAGGTCGAAGGTGATGGAATTCGCTGCTTTTTTCATAATTGGAAGTATGACAGTTGCGGAATTTGTGTAGATGTTCCTTCTCTCGGAAAACCGCTACCTGTGTGTATTAAAACTTGGCATACGGCAGAAAAGTACAGCATGATTTGGGTTTGGTTGGGAGAAGAGAAGTCAAGTTCGCTGCCTTTTGTACCAGAATTAGAACAAACAGACTGTGATTATATATTGGGGACTCGGTTTGTTAAAAATTGCCATCCCAATGTCTTACTAATTAATGCGATTGATGCTCACCACTTTAATACAGTACACAATCTGCCCTTAGAGATTGTATTTGATTCTCAAGACCTCAACCCTAATGCTATTACCTTCAGCAACATTACACGAGGAGGGGATGATTCCTGGTTAATTCGCCTGATTCGTCCTCTATATCGCAACGAAGTTACTTATAGTATGTGTTACTGGTATGGCAGCACTGGCACTGTGACGCTAGGCCCGGATTTTCTGCACTTCTACATTATATTTACACTGCGAATGATCGAAGGTGGTAAAACTGAAGGGCAAACAATTCTTGTAACTCCCAAGCGTCCGGGATTTTGGGGATGGGTTTTAAATCGTGGTTTGTTATGGTTAACTCAGCAAGTTGGGAATTACTTTGCAAAAGGGGATACACAGGTATTTCAAACAATTCAGTTTGATTTAAAGACTCCCACTAAAGCAGATCAATCTATTCTGGAATTTATTCAGCACGTTAATCACCAGAAAGCCTTAACCTGGGGAACTTGGGAAACTGTTAATCATCCAAATATTCAAACCATAGTTGAACAGGAAAAAAATGGATTTAAAATATAACATTGTCGGTTTCGACTTACCGCACAGGGATTCTGATGACCGTTTGCGACGGATATTAACAGCAGCATTACCTAATCAAAATAATTGTGCTAATTATCCAAAATTAAATTATTGGGATGCTGATTTTTTCAATTTACATCAAGTCAAAATTTTTCAACAATCTAATATTAATGAACAATCTGCTATTCTGGAACTTGCCAATCGCAGCCTGTTAGAAGAATCATATTTCATAGAAAAAGCAGGCGTTGGCTACATGGCAAAAATGGTACTGTTAGCCGAAACAGTTGAAGAACGAATGCTTTATGGACTGTTTACGGCTGATGAAGCTACCCATCTTCACCAAATTAGCCACTTTTTACCAGAAATAGAAGTAACTAACACGGACGATCCGTTTTTGCGCTTACTATCAGAAGTGGTTGAAAGTGCAGATAAAACAGTTTTGTTATTTGTGCTGCAAGTCATTTTAGAAGGATGGGGTTTAAGCCATTATCGGCGTTTAGCGAAGGAATGCCGCTATCCAGTTTTAGCAGAACTTTTTTCCAGTTTTTTACAATCTGAATCCCGTCATCATGCCACGGGAACCACCTTGTTTAATCAAATTACTGTTTCAGCATTCAGTCAAATAACAATTCTCGATGTATTGGCACAGTTTTTGTTTATGGTACAGGTGGGGCCACAAAGCCTACTAACAGCAGTCGAACAAGTGAAAGGACATCTGACGCGATCGCAAAAAATCCAAATCTTAGAAGAACTAGATACAGAGATTCATAGTAGAACGCGATTACAAATATTGCGATCGCTCATGGGAGGAAAATCAGCCCAGTCTATCCTGCAAAATCTAGAAGAACGCGGAGCCTTTGAACCACTCCCCGCCCATCAATGTGTGTAATAAATATTAATCTTATCTCTGCGTTAAATAAAAACGGATATGGAAAAAACTATTCATCGCAAATTACAAATCAACCACACCCGCAACAAACAGCAAGATCATACTGCTTTAATGGATGAAGCAGTTAGCAATTTTCGCTATGAGGATTGCCAAAACGAGTATTGGAACCCAGAAGAATTTTCGCTGCTATATGGCACACCTTTATGGGAACAGTCCAGCCAACATCAGCGTATAATTTTGAACCAACTTTACTGGGTAGCTTACTACTCACAAATTGTTTCTGCTGAAATTGCCACTATCTTTTTCAATCAAACCAGTGCAGCCGGACTTTACGCTCAAGAAGATTTTCGCTTAATCTGCGATACCTTAGATTTGGAATCTTCTCAAGAGCGATCGCACATTAACGCCTTCCGCACAATTGCCAAACAGGTTGAACAAGCGTTGTTTGGGGAACTTATCTTTACCTACCCTATGCGCGGCCCCTTTACAGAAACGATGGTTTATGCTGACACCAATGCCTTAAAAACTTGGTGGAAAAAAATTCAACTTCAATACTTTGGGCTGATTTCTGCCAATAACACTTTTTTAGCTTGTCAGTATTTCACTGTCCGGGGAGTACGGACACTAAACGGCAAGTTAGTACAGCACAAACTTAGCAATTATTATCAAAAACATCCTCATCCTGAAGCGGCTCCAATTCCTGCTAAAATCTCATATTATCACTTTATGGATGAAAGCTTTCATTTCAATAGTTCGACAATTATATCTCACAATGTTGTCACTTGCCTTAAGCCACCAACTGCATTTGAGCGACTGGTTGCTAATTTAGGATTGCTGGGATGTCAGCGCGATCATTTTCATTTTTCTGCGGCGATTAACGGGATTTTTTGGTACGATCCGGCGCTGTATGGCAAGATTTATCAGGTGTTGCGATCGCCCATTTTTGAGATGAGTGACAATGATGCTAAAGAAATGATGCGGCGTTGTTTTACGGAGGAGTCAGAAGGATTGCAGCGCAGTTTTTCAACTCATCAGGAGGCAATGAAATCTTATCAGGTGTATGTTGAAAAACTCGATTATCTTTGGCAACGTAATCGCGATATGTCACTGATGGCTACTAATTCAATTTCTCGATATTTGGCAAATCAACAAAGGAAATTTCCAAATTTTGAATACCAAGAGAATTTATTTTTATTTCACGCAAAGGCGCAAAGGCGCAAAGAAGAATGGGAGAGTGTTATTTAGGTAACACTGTTTTTTATTATGGCTGATTTGTGTAAGATATCGTTTCCGGGAAGTGATTTTGTTCCGATCATTCTGGAATGTCATCAAAATTTATCTGAACATCTCACAATTCAGAATTCACCTGTTTTGTTTGGTTGTCGGACTGGTATTTGTGGCACTTGTTTGGTTGAGGTTATTGGTGATATTCCTCCTCCTCAACCTGATGAACAGGAAATGCTGGAGACGTTAGCAGCTAATCATCCTCATGCGCGGTTAGCTTGTCAGCTTGATGTTACAGATAATGTTGAAATTCGTAAGATTTAGATGGTGATTTAAAAACAACTAAAAGAGCAAGTATGGATTGGTTAGAGCGCGTCGCAGAAATTCGTAAAACTTGTAACGTGCCAGCACCAGCCCGAAATGTTGCTATTGGGTAGATGAGACGTTTACCGAGCTATTCGCCTTTAGTGGTAAGCTCTTACGAGAGGGAGCGGTTGTTGTACCGAATCAACCGATGTTTAAAACCTTTGAAGTTACCGGACACCGAAGAGACTTAGACTCTGAGTACAAAATATTAGAAGCGATTGCCGATAAATATACAAATAATAGAGAAGTAGAGGGTAAGATTGAGTTATTCACCGAGAGAGAGCCATGTGATTCGTGTGAGTATGTCATTAAGCAGTTTAGGCAAACTTTCCCGAACATTCAGCTAAATGTACATCACGGAAACATTGCGTAAAGGAGTCGGTATAAATGTCAATTCGCAATTTACCCGAACCACTTCAGCTTATTTTTAACGAGAATCAGCTTTCACCATGTTCAGATTTGGAAATAATTCAATTTGAACAACAACAAGGTATTACTTTGCCCAGTAATTACAAAGACTTTCTCAAGATGATGGGGCATGGTGCAGGTAAGTTTTTGCGTGGTTCAGATTGCTTCTACCAGCATCTACCGCAAATTCAAGAATGGGCTAAACAACTTTTGGTAGAAAATGATTTTCCTGAAGCTTTGCCAGAGGATGCTTTTGTATTTTTCATGCACCAGGGTTATCAGTTTAGCTTTTTTAGGCTTTCTGAAGGTGATAACCCACCAACTTACTCATATTGCGAAGGGCAGCAAGAGCCTTATTTTGTTAAAAGCCATGATACTTTTACTGAATTTCTAGCAGTGGAAATAGACCTTTATTTAAAGTCTTCAATGTCTCTAGCGAGTTAGATATTTGCCATATCAAATTGACAATCAGTTTTCTTCTTAACTAAGAACATTGTATTTGTACCCACTAAAAGCGAATTCAGAAAGCTTATTTCACAGTAATGTTGAAATTTGCAGACTGGAAGGATGAATTGGTTAAACTCAATTTAGAGACTTAGATAAAATCATGGAAACTGTAAATATCCATCAAGCTGAAACGAATCTCTCACAGCTTTTGTTGCGGGTAGAGCATGGAGAAGAAATCATTATTTCTGACCGAGGCATTCTCATTGCAAAGTTAGTTCCGTTTCGCACCTCATCAAATCGCCGCGATAGTTTAGGACAGGATAAAGGGCGTTTTGTACTGCCAGAGGACTTTAACGCTCCTTTACCAGATGAGATGTTGGCAGCATTTGAGGGCGGTGAGGAGTAAAACTTTTGCTAGATACGCAATGTTGGTTATGGTGGTTTGCACAACCAGAGCGTTTGAATGAAGAGGCAATCGCACACATTGTCGATGAAAACAATGAATTATGGTTATCAGTTGCCAGTATTTGGGAAATAGGTATAAAAGTTGCCATCGGTAAGTTACCACTGCCAGATCCTTTAGACAGTTATATTTCTAGTCGGATGGCACAGTTGGGAATGCGATCGCTGGAAATTACAGCGTCTCATGCTTTACAAGCGGCTGCTTTACCGTTGCATCATCGAGATCCTTTTGACAGAATGTTGATTGCACAGGCTCAGATAGAAGAAATGACGCTTGTCAGTGCCGATTCCATGTTCAATAAATACGATATTTCCCTTCTTTGGGCTGCCAAATCGTGAAATTTTACTTCAATGGTTCTTGGTTGTGGTGCAACAATTTGCCACTATCAATACTATCAAACTGGTGATCGCTCTTAGTCAGTTTTGGGAAATGTTTGGTTTCCTAGAGCCAACTTAACCTACTACCTAAAAAGTTTTAGTACAATAACTAGCTGAACTAGCAGCTAGTTGCAATGATGTTTTAGCTTGTGGCTCGTCTTAGTCGGGAATTTACCTTATTCTTACCGATATGTAAGGGACTATCCCCATTGTTCTCCAATAACCAGCGCCGATATCCTTCAATTTCTGAACCACCGTAGTTGATGACAAGTTCCAACCCAAAGATTGCTAGAACGAAAAAATACTCGCCCCAAGCAGTCTGAAGAATATCAGACTCATGCACCATTTGTACTTCTGAACCAAATTCGTCAATCCACGTCTCATTCATGTCATAGATTCGGCGTGAGTGATGTGGCCAATCTGGTATATTACCTCGGCGGGCATGATCTCTTATAGGATCGAGTTCTGGGTGATCAACTATGTAATCGATTCCACCAGAAGTATCTAATAATCGTTTAGCCATTAATTCAAGGGCTGCCTTTGCCAAAAATCTTGAGATGATTTTGTCAGATGGTGGTTGACCACCACTCGGAAGAATTAACTGTCCTCCATCATTTTGGAAAATATGTTCAACTGCATTTAACGGAACGTCAATCATTCCTACAAAAGGGCTATCAATGTATCGATATGCAGTGACAGTAAATTCTGGTAAGAGCATTCCTGATATCGGTGGAACTATCCTTCTCTTGTTTGGGATAGCTTGATGAAAACGGAGAGACATCAGTGCAGGAGCTTCAAGAAAAGGTTTCTCTACTTTTCGTGCAAAGTAGTTGTTACAAGCATCACAAACTACTCCCTTAGGAAGTATGTTCGTGGTGTTACCAAGGGACTCTGGAATAATATGCTCAACACTTCTAGAGTTACTTGAATCTTTTTTGCAAAAAATGCAGCGCATTATTCCAAGCCTCCTCATGTATTATTTAACTCACAAAGCTGTTTATTTTAGCTGAGTCCTAATATTTTATACTACATTTGTAGTTTACAAATGACAAGTATACTGAATTAATATTTACATTACTTATACTTTAGGGTGAGATAGTTAATATAATCCGCTTTCACACCTTCAGCTAATATTTCTGTACCTTTTGCAATCCCTCGCAGTCGAGACAAGTTACCCTTTTTCAATTTAGAACTAGTTTCTTGTTGTAGTGACTCCAAAAGCATCTGCACTAATGTCCAGCGATCGCTAATTGGTAACTCTAATACTTGCTTTTGCAATTGTTGTAATTTCATGATCATTTTCCCATCTCAGGTTATCTCATTTTTAATTGTAAATTAGCTCTTTTGGAATTCGATAGTTACAGCAATGCAGTTCTACTCAAGACATTGCCATAATTTAAATACGATCGTTCGCACCCACCATGCAATTTGCAGATTTCTGGTACATTGTCGCACTCAGCGAACAGTTACAACCCAACAAGGTATTATCACGCACCGTTTTAGGAGAATGGTTAGCGATATTTCGCGGTGAAGATGGACAACCCGTAGCTTTGCGCGATCGCTGTTTACACCGCAAAAGCCGTCTATCATCAGGTAAAATCTGTAACGGTGCTTTACAATGTCCCTATCATGGTTGGGTATATGACGGAGTTGGGAATGTTATTGCTGTTCCAGCCGAAGGAGATGATTTCAAACCTTCCCCACAGCGTCGAGCCAAGTGTTACGCTACCAAAGAACAGGATGGCTATGTTTATGTGCGGTTAGCCGATAGCGTTGATTTTGAACCCTTTTCTATGCCTCACTACCGAGAAACAGGATGGGAGACGGTGCGAGTAATTAACCGTTTTGCTAACAATGTTACTAATTGTGCGGAGAACTTTATTGATATTCCTCATACGGCTTTTGTTCATCCTGGTGTTTTCCGTACTTCCCGTCAACAAAAGTTAGAGATGACTGTTGAACGCTGGAATGGTTCGGTTTTGGTGGAGTATCGCAACGAAAACAGTAATTTGGGATGGTACAGTCGTTTTCTGAATTTGCAGGGTGCAGAGATTAAACATAGCGATCGCTTTTATATGCCAAATATTACCTCTGTGGAATATAAAATGGCATATAATCGCCATTTGTTCATTACCAGTCAATCTATCCCAGAAACCGATAATTCAACTCTGGTTTACACCGATGTCACCTATAACTATGGTATCTGGAATAAGTTAGCACGTCCCTTTGTGCGGTGGACTGCTCAACACATTATCCGCCAAGACGTGGAAATTTTGGGTATTCAAGGGGAAGCGATCGCTAAATACGGGACACAATTTTATAATACGCCTGCGGACACAATTCATATATTTGTAGAGTCAATTATAGCAGCTATATCTCGTGGAGAAGATCCGCGTTTATTGCCAAATCAATCTGTAAAAGTTACATTTTGGGTTTAAAAAATAATTCGTAATACCTCGACTTCGCTCGGCACAAGTTCGTAATTCGTAATTCGTAATTCGTAATTAATCAGTGTGAGCAATTAAAAGTGGGAATACAAAGCTTTGCACAACTACTAATTTTTGGTTCTTTTATCGGATTAGTTGGTTGGACTATTACCAATCAGGTTGGACGAACTCAACTTCAAGTTAAAAGTCGTGAAGATTGGTTGCTAGATGGTACAGGATTAACGATTCAAGGGATTTTGATTCCCTTACTACAAGCTACTGTAGTTTATTGGCTTTATCAATATTTATTACCCACTCAACAAGGATACTTAAAAATATCAGTAATTCCGGCTTTTATTATTAGTTTTGTTGTGGTTGATTATTTATATTATTGGAATCATCGTTTATTACATACTAAATTTTTGTGGAAGGTTCATCAAGTCCATCATACTGTTACTCAGATGGATGTCTTAGGAACTTCTCGCAACACACTTTGGACAAGTTTGTTAATTATTTATTTATGGATACACACTTTGTTTTTATATCTGTTAACCGATCCAACAGGTTATTTACTTGGAGTAAGTCTAACTTCTGCCTTAGATTTATGGCGACATAGCAACTTGATGATTCCAGTAAATACCAAGCTTTACCAATTTTTATCTTCTTGGCTAATCTTACCACAGGATCATGCTTGGCATCATTGCCGCGAAATCCACAATTATAACTATGGGGCTAATCTGAAAATTTGGGATAAGTTACATGGAACATATTATGAAAGCAAAAAATTGCCATCTATAATCGGAATTCCTAGCTCATTAAACTTGTTACAAAAACTTTTATTCCCATTTTCATGACAGTTATAAGTAAAATTCTGTTGTTTTTTCCCACCATTGTATTAATGATAACTGGGGCAGCAATAGTCTACCTCGCCTATTCACCGAACATCTTCAGCATTCTGGCGGTGTTCCTTTCTATTTATGGGCTGCCAGTGCTAGTTTACCGCTTGCATGAATGGGTTTATCCTCTGCAGGAAGGTATTAGTTATTTACAAAATAAAGAATATAATCCCTGGTGGGGTAGTCATCAAATTCAGGTAATTTATATTGCAATTCCAGCTTTAGAAGCAGTGCTGCGGTTGATTCCGGGGGTGTTTTCTTGTTGGTTGCGATTGTGGGGTGCTAAAGTGGGGCGAGATGTATACTGGACAACAAGATTGGAGATTGCCGATCGCAGTTTATTAGAAATTGGCGATCGCGTCGTTATCGGGCATGGTGTCGGTATATATTCTCACATCATTAAACCCCGTAAGCAAAATTTAATGTTGTATGTCAAAAAAGTCAAGATTGGCAGCAATGTTTTTGTAGGAGCCGGATCTCATCTTGCTCCCGGTGTCGTCATTGGTGATGGTTCTTATTTACCAGCAGCCAGCAACCTTTATCCTAATCAAAAGGTGCAATAATGCGTCCGATTATTCAGCTTTTTGGGCAAATCCTCGCACCAACGGCGAGGCGATTTCATCAAGCTTTGGATAACTCAGAGTTAATGCAGACATCTGTACAGAAGGAAATTTGCGATCGCCTAATCAAGAGTGAGTATGGTAAAACTTTAGGGATTCATTCTGTAGACGATTGGCAGCGTGTACCAATTGTAGATTATGATGCACTCGAACCCTACTTAACTCAAAAACATCAGCAAATTTCTCTTACTCCCGAACCCATTTTATTCTATGAAAAAACCTCTGGTAGTAGTGGCGCAATAAAATGGATTCCTTATACTCAATCTTTGCGGCGATCGTTTAATCAAATGTTCTGTGTATGGGCGCATGATTTGGTTGTACATGGCCCAAAATTTTCTACAGGTAAGATTTATGCTTGTATCTCGCCACAATTAAATGTAGCGGATAGCCAAACTTTACAAGATGATTTAGATTATTTAGATGGTTGGTTGCGTTGGTTTTTACACCCTTGGTTGGTGATGCCAAATAAACTTAATCGGCTGCATGATGCGAATTTATTTAAACATCAACTGGCTTTGGCATTATTAGAGGCTAAAAAACTAGAAATTATTTCTATTTGGAGTCCTAGTTTTCTGCAAGTACATTTAAAATATATTCAAGAAAATCAGGATTTATTGCGAGAAGAATTACATAACAGAATTTCATCTCATCGTCTGCAACTACTCAGCGAAAGTAATATTCCCTGGATGCAACTCTGGCCAAATTTGAAGCTGATTTCTTGCTGGGATAGTGCCAATGCAGCAGATCAAGCTCAAAGATTAAGATCGCAATTCCCAGGTGTATTAGTTCAAGGGAAAGGACTATTAGCAACCGAAACACCAATAACGATTCCGTTGATTGTAGCTGGGGGATGTGTGCCAGTTCTTGATGAAGTATTTTTCGAGTTCGAGAATGAGACTGGTTCCCTGCATGGTTTACATGAACTCAGCATTGGCAAGGAATACACGATTATTTTATCCCAAAAAGGGGGTTTGTATCGTTATCGAATTGGCGATCGCATCCGGGTAACTCATTACTATCGCCACACTCCCTGTTTAGAGTTTCTCGGACGACATCAAGCCATCAGCGATTTAGTGGGCGAAAAGTTGCAAGAAACTTTTGTTAATAATGCTCTTATTAAGTTGAACTTGCAAGAAACTAATTTTAAAAGTTTGATGCCCATTGCCGATCCTCCCCACTATATTCTATTATTAGATTCGGCAACACAAACCCCAGAAATTATCGCTCAACAACTCGATCTGGTTTTATCAGAATCGTATCATTACAAGAGAGCGAGAGTCATCGGTCAACTTGCACCACCACAAGTTTTAATCTCTAGTCAAATTCCTGAAATATTAGTTTCCCATCGTATCCGCACTGGAAGTATTTGGGGAGGTATTAAACATCCAATTCTGGCAAAATCACCCATTAGCACTGAACTGCTACAAGAACTGAAGTTGAAAATTGCCCAAAAATAGCTCAATATGGTTCGGTTAAGGTTTTTTGATGAAAATTCTAGATCACAAATATGCGATAAATCGCCGTCAATACGAAAGACTGATTATTGTAGAGACGGCGATTCATCGCGTCTCTCACCTTAATGTGTTCATTTTTAATTTTTAATTCTAGCCTTTTGAAATTTAATTAAATATTTAGCGTGATTCTAATTTAGCAACTCGCTCCTCTAATTTATTAACTTGTTGCTTCAATTCAATCACCAAAGTTGCAAGCCGATCAAACATCGGATCTTGCTGTGATAAGTTACCTCTAGAACCAGTTGACTGTCGTGGGGTAAGTGTTGTTCTTGAGGATGGAGACTGCCGAGTTTTACCTAGCTGAGACTCTAGCTGATTTAACCGCGACTCAACACGATTTAAGTCCGCTTCCAGATTGTTGATGCGGGACTCTACTTGCTGCGATGAGGCAGTTTTAGAAAAAAAACTGCCCCAGATAATTGTTACTAAAATCCCGGCGATTACTAGCACCTTGATTTTTTTCATACCAATAGCTGACTTGTTAGAACAGTCTATCTAACCAGACTTGGTTGAGATAATTTACAGACTAAAAATCTGTAGATATTTCATCTTTCGTCTGCTTGTAAGTTAGAAAATAAATTCTGCCAATCGATATAGTTGACAGTATTTTCTCCCTGTTTCACCTCAAATGTTACGTTAGATGCTTTTCCTATTTTTAACGCTTGCACGCAAAGTTCTGCCACATCCTCACGGCTGATTTTGCCTCTAATATTATCACCTTGCTCAAATATTAATTCCTTACCCCCTGCGTCTTCAGTTAAGGCACAAGGTCTAATAATTGTATAAGGAATTCCGCTTTCTCTTAAACTATCTTCTCCCTTCAACTTCCAAGTTAAAATTCCTCCCAATTGGTCATTTAATTTTACTGCTGGCGGTTCTTCATCTAAATTAATACCAGGACGACCGGGACGAGTGACACCTGCTGAACTGACGAGGATAAATTGTGGTAAAGTTGTCCCGCCATAAGCTTTAATTGATTCCAACTGGAAAGTAAAACCACCTGGGGAAAATTTGGGATTTAAAGCGCCATCGTATTCAAATTTGCTCAACATCAGTTGGAATGAACAAATTCTACTTTGCTCAATTGGCGGCGCTTCTTTGACAACTTTTGCTCTAAATACGGGGGTCAAATCTGCAAAAGGAATTTGAATATCTATCCAGGTATTAGCTACAGTGTCAAAAGAATAGCTGTAGCCAATACCATCCCATTTTGTATCTGTCCGTAGAAATATTTTATAACGTTGACCATCACCTTTGACACGCAATTTTACACCTTCGTAATCAGATAGGTTGAAGGGTGGATCAAAATTCTTCGTTCTGACAGAAGCAAATCCGCCAGAGTTAGCGGTAGAGACATTACCAGCAAATAAAGCTGTATTTTCTACTAATTGGATATTACTGGCACTCACGCCACCCATGACGACATCATCCAACGCTCCCCAGTTATCCTTTAATTCTGCCGATGGCTTGGTAAAATCAAATATTAGTTTTTCTTTTGCTTGGGATAAATATTTTGCTGCTGCTTGGACTAAGTTTTTGACTCCTTGATATTCTACATTTTCGGGAGTGTCACCAACAATTTCTGGTTGGTAAAATTTAACACCTTGATAGTATTTAGCTCTATCTGCTGTGTCTCCCTCAACTGGTTGTACGCGTACTGCTGTGCAACAAATTACAGCTTGGATATCAGACAGAACTAAAGGAGTTAAAGTTTCTGGTTGCGTGATATCCGCAACTACTAAATCTATATCATTACCAAGAATTGACCGCGCTTTGTCAATATCTCGAACTAGGGCGCGAACTTTATAACCTTGTTGGAGCGATCGCTGCACGACTCGTTTACCGACACCACCTGTTGCACCTGCTACTAATATTACACCCACATTTCTTCCTCCATTGGGTCTATATTGATTATCCTTAGAACGGCCTTGGATTAACTGCTGTACCCAGTTAAAGAAAGGAATTACCTCAAAGTAAGTCAGGGTTTCGATAAACCTGCCTAAGTCCCATTGAGAACGATTTTTGTCAGTCATATTTGCGTCCTCATAACTTTCTTCAGCTTACCATTTCCTCTTTCCCCTACAGCTCACACCCTGTTTTGATCAAAAAAATTCAACCAGTCAAGGTAAATTGGGATTATCTAATTATGGCTGGATATTGGAAGTCTGGGATGATACTAAAGCAAACGATTGCTAAGGGTTATAGCAACACAAACAGTTTATTTATCTGGTTTTAAGAGAATTGCAACCCGCAGATCCCCGACTACGTAAAAGTTGTCGGGGATCTTGTTTCTCATGAATGATTCAGAACTCCTGTAGTCGTTTGTCTACAAACGAATATACCAAATCCCGTTATCATTTTGACGTAAAATACGGTATCTTCCCTCAAGAAATTCTAGCATTCTTGGGAAATTTTTGTTGATAGTAGGCTGCTGAATATAATCAATAAAGATATAAGGAGGCTTAGATGAATCTAACTCTTCTAGAAGTTTTGTCCATTGCTCAGGCAGAAAATATTCAAGTGCCCAACCACGTATTGATGTTGCCTGAGTCCGATTGGAGAAGTAGTAAATAGATGGATCGCCAGCTACATAAATCTTCCCAGGAAGACTTTCTGGTTGGGAGATAAATTCAGCCTCTGAACGAAGAGATGAATATTTCTCTCTGAAAATAGTTTGATATTTAAATCTTGTATCTTCAGCTAAAGCAAAGTTATTATTAACCAGAACAATACTCTTTTTCATAAGAGTGTTCGATAAAGGCAAGAAAAACAAAAATATCAGCAGGATTGTAGTAAATGGGGAACTCAATTTTTTTAAAGACTCCCATAAAACATCTAATCCTTTAGTTGCTAAAATACCTATAGGTACAAACAATAGTAAATAATGGTATTCCCAAAATGCTCCACGTTGTAAAACAATGACACCCCAAGCAAAAATACACCAAATCACAAGTAGCAAAGTCAATATATTCTTAGACTTACGCAATGATACATCCACTCCAACAGTAGCGGCTAAAAGTAGAGGGTAAAAATTATTGAAGAACCATTTTATTCCTGCAAAAAGCCCACTTGGATCAAATTTGGAATTAGCAACAATCCGAGGTGGATATAAAAAGAATGTTTGATACAAAATTGGTAAACTATTAAACCAGGCAAAATAGCTAACAATAAATAAAATAGGAAATATAATTCCCACAAAAATTGGAATAAATATTTCTAGAAAAGCTTTTTGAATTTGCTGTCGTTTGATTAGCACAGAATATATGAAAACAGTTAGCCAAAATGAAATTAATATTAGCAAAAGTATTAATTTAAAAATAATGACAATTCCACCAATAAAACCTGACAGTAAAAGTAGAAAAAATCTTTGCTTTCCTTCATATTGAAAAGATTGAGAAGTTAGCCAAAGACAAATGAATAAAGGAAAACTAACCAGTGCTTCTACTTGAGTAAGATGCCAAGGCTGTGAAACAGTATAGTAAACGCCAACCGTTAACAAAGGTACTAGACTTGCAATGATCGGATGCTGAAAATAGCTTTTTAGACTCAGCAACAATACTATAGACAGAAACACCATATAAATAAGTTCAAAGAGATGGATGCCAATCTCATTAAAACCAAAGAAAGTTCCCGCTAAAAAGTAAAAGCAAAAAATCCCCGGTTGCTTCACATCCCAAAAATCACGATAGAGTACCTTTCCTTGTTGCATCTCCAAAGCACCTAGCCTAAAAAATGCTTGATCTCCGTCAAATGGAAAAGGCAAATGTATAAGACCAATAATCACAATTGCAATCAAAACTAGAAAGTCAATTTTATTTAATTTAGTAATATTAATCATCAATCTTTATAATCAAAAATTAAGCGAATATCCTACACTGATTAATATCCTAACAGGGTAAAGAGCAAGACAATTTTAGGATATGAACTTAAAGTTTAAAGTTTCTGCGATCGCGTCAACACTGAATTTTCATTTTATTAAAAATTAGCTGAAGTACCAAAAATATTTAAGTAAGTAGGCAGGAATAAATTCAAGTATGTTAAGTAATGTAAAAAAACAGATTTTTTCCTACTGTCAAGGTTTTAGCCTTCAAAGTAGGACTAGAGCCGCTTGATATAAACCTTTAATTATTAACGTCGTTCTACTTCTTAATACTGGAGGAAATAAGTATGAATGAAAACTTTCCTTCCAAGTGGAGCATCTAACATCGTCCACAACCTAAGTCTCAAGTTGCACGTGGATTGCTCAAACCAGACTATCTCTTGGAAAGACAAAAGAAACTAATAACCTCATTTTGTCAAAATATCAACCGTATTAATTTTAAAATTATCTAAATAAAATAAGTACAGTTTACGTAAATTTGCTATTTGAGAGTTTGTAGTAAGGACTTTAGTACTTAGAAAACAAGGACTAAAGTCCTGACTACGAACTTGTAGACAAATAATGCTTATCGACTTTGAACTATGGACTCTTGACTAGAGTTTTCAAATTCTGGAAGTTCTACTCTGGCGGGTTTCCAACCTCCTGCCCAAGCAAGGCACAGATGACGGAAACGATCGCCCCGCACCTCAAAATTTGGGTACTGGTCAAAACTCGCACAAGCCGGAGATAGCAACACCACAGGCGCTTGATAGTGCTTGGCTAATTCTGCCGACTTGGGAACTGCCCTTTCCATAGTTTCCACAATATGGTAAGTATGATACCCTACCTCTCGGAGACGTTTGGCAAATCCGGGTGCAGCAGAGCCAATCAATAACACAGCAGCAGCTTTGGTTTGAATTTGTGCTAGCCAGCCGGTATCATCTCCTGCTTTAGCTTCTCCACCAGCAATTAAAATCGCTGGACTGTTGACAGATGCTAAACCTACTTCAGCCGCATCATAGTTGGTGGCTTTGCTGTCGTTAATGAAATCAATACCTTCCCATGTGCAGATATGCTCCAAACGATGGGCAACACCAGGAAATTCCCGAATTGCAAGTGCGATCGCATCACGATTAATTCCCGCTAATCTTGCTGTTGCTACTGCCATCAAAAGATTTTGCTGGTTATGTTCTCCCACCATTCGCAAGGTAGATACCTTCACAATCGTTTCTGGTGTAGAGGTTGCAGTCAATTTTTCCACAACCCAGCCGTCTTCGATATAAAAGCCTTTTTCGCTAATCAGAAAATCTTTTCCTCTGACACTTGTCCAATAGGCATCAGGCCAAGCACTTAAACCTAGCTGGCTCAAGTAGGCATCATCGCCATTCAACACTTGCAACTCAGACTGACGTAATAACTTGGCTTTGATGTTGTAATAGTTCTCTAAAGTCTGATGGCGACTGAGGTGATCCGGCGTAAAAGTCGTCCAAACTCCGATCTGGGGAGCAAGAGAACTCGAAGATTCTATTTGATAGCTGCTAACTTCCGCAATCACCCAATCGAGTGAAGAGTGAGGAGTTAGGAGTGAGGAGTTAGGAGTACAGACGCGATTAATCGCGTCTGTACAGGAATTATCAAATGCCTCCCCTGCTCCCCCTGCTCCCTGCTCCCTGCTCCCTGCTCCCTGAGATAGGGCAACTTCACAAGCGGCGTAGCCAATATTACCGCAGGCGGGTGCATCTAATTCTGCTGCTTGGAAAATGGCAGCAATTAAAGCTGTGGTAGTAGTTTTGCCGTTAGTGCCGGTAATTCCTACCCAAGGTAGCGATTGTAAATTTCGCCAAGCAAGTTCCATTTCCCCAATGGTTTCAATACCTAATTGGCGTGCCTCAACTAATACGGGAATATCCCAAGGCACGCCAGGACTAACGACTATTAATTGGGGTAAATTAGCACGATTCAATTCTAGGGATTGTCCTAGTTTTACGGTTATTTGCTCGGCAGCGAGTTGTTGTTGTTGTTCCAGGAGGGTTTCGGAGGTGTTGCCATCACTCAGCTCTACCTCCCAACCTTCCCGTTTCAACAATCTCGCCGCAGCAATACCGGACTTTCCCAATCCAATTACAGTAGCTTTGGACATAGATTGCAGCAGAGTGTCCCTGGTTAAGCACTCCCTATACTAGCGTTTCTTGGCAAAAATGACACCAGTTTTTGTTGACCTACGCTACAGATTTTTGACGATCGCACCAAAGTCAGCTAAAACACGGGCATGATTGCGAACTAATCCCAGCAAATGTAACCGATTACGCTTGACTTCTGGATCTGAGTCCATAACTAAAACGCTATCTGGGCCATCAAAAAAGTTACTAACTGTCGGAGCAATTTTTGCTAATGCTGCTACTAACAGTTGATAATTTCGGGTCTGCTGTGCTGCTTGAGTTTGTGGTACTGATTCGATTAGTGCATTATACAAAGCTATCTCAGAGGGCTTTTGGAATAATTCTTGACGAACTACAGTTGCTGGTTCTAGCTGTTTTGTATCTAAATCACCTTGAGCGGCTAATCGTGTGGAACGGTTAACGGTTTCGTAGATGTTATCTAAAGTACTATCGTTGCGGATTTGTTGTAAGTATAAGGCGCGATCGCGGACATCCAATAAGTCTTTTAACGTCCGTTCTGTGTATTCTGGGTCGTTTTCTCCCAAAACTGCATTTACTAAGTCGTAATCAATTTGCTTTTCTTCTTGTAGTAAAGTGCGGATGCGTTGCAAGAAAAACTCTTGTAATGCTGCGGTTAATGATGCCCGATCTTTGTGATATTTTGCTGCAAAGTCTGTTGCTATTTGCGCCAATAAATCATCTAAATTTATCGGCAAATTATCAAACCAAGCAATTTTAACTACAGCATTGGCTGCACGGCGCAAGGCGAAGGGATCGGATGAACCGGAAGGAATTAAGCCTAAACCAAAGATACTCACTAAAGTATCTAATCTATCTGCCAAACCAACGATTTTACCCGTGAGTGTTTCAGGTAAGAGATCACCGGCTCCCTTTGGCAAATAATGTTGATAAATTCCTTTTGCTACTTCGGCATCTTCACCACTAGCTAAGGCATATTTTTCTCCCATAATGCCTTGTAATTCGGGAAATTCATACACCATTTGTGTCACCAAATCTGCTTTACATAATAAAGCAGCACGTTGGATTCTTTGGCTTTGATTCTCCGTTAATTCTAATTGACTGCTAATTTGCTCGGCGATTTTAACTATTCTATCTACCTTGGCACGCACCGAACCCAATTCTTCTTGGAAAGTGACTTTTTCTAACTGGGGTAAAAAGCTCTCTATTGGCTTAGTTAAATCAGCTTCGTAGAAAAATCTGCCATCAGCTAATCTCGCACGAATTACCCTTTCATTGCCGACGGCAACAATATCTGATTTTTGAGGATCGCCGTTAGAAATGGTGATGAAATTGGGCAATAATTCTTGCTGAAAACTCCCTGGTTTGAATACAGGAAAATAACGTTGATGAGTAACCATGACTTCAGTAATTACCTCAGTTGGTAATTCCAAAAATTCTGGTTCAAATTTACCAACAACTGCGGAAGGATATTCTACAAGGTTAGTTACTTCCGCTAACAAATCGGGGTAAATTACTGTATACCCGCCTAAATTTTCTGCTACTGCATTTACTTGCTCTTTAATCAGATTTACCCGTTCTTCTGGGTCAACGGTGACATAAGCAGACTTGAGGGCGGTAACATAATCAGTAGCCTGGGCAATTGTCACAGGTTCAGGATGTAAGACCCGATGACCTTGAGAAATGCGATCGCTCTGAATCGTTTTAGAACCATTCACTAATTCTAAAGGCAGCACCGTCTCATCTAACAAAGCTACCAGCCAACGAATTGGTCGAGAAAACCTGGCATCCCCATTCCCCCAACGCATCAACCGCTTACCTTCTAAACCCCAAATCCACTGGGGAACCAGTTCTGTCAATATTTCCGCCACAGGACGACCGGGAATTCTTTTTTGCACAAATACAAATTCCCCTTTGTCAGTGGGGCGAACAGATAGCGCATCTAGTTCCACACCTTGCTTTTTGGCAAAGCCTGCTGCTGCTGCTGTTGGCTGACCATCTTTAAAGGCGGCTTGGGCGGGGGGCCCTTTTATTTCTTCTTCTCGATCTGGTTGCTGCGATGGTAGACCTTTAATCAATACCGCTAACCGCCGGGGAGTACCATATATCTGGACACTTTCGCCTTTGAGGCTGTTTGCTTCCAGGCTTTGGGGAATGCGTTCCTGCCATTGCACTAAAGCATCACTGAGAAAACTTGCAGGTAGTTCTTCTGTACCAACTTCTAATAGAAACCCAGGCATAGGACACTGTTTTCAACTTTGCGTAGCTCAACTTTATCAGTTATTCTCAGGCGATCGCTCGTGATTTTTAG
>CAXUOL010000029.1:0-22094 GCA_964252435.1 uncultured Nostoc sp. | reverse complement strand
CTCCGCCCCTCTGCCCCTCCGCCTCTTTGCCCAATGTCCTCAAAAATTCGAAGCGATCGCACTTAAATCTGGCTCGATGAGTGAGTTTAGCAATGTCCACAACTGCAAATCAGTAAAGTCTGGAATTGCCATAAACGCACCGACTGACTGCAAAATTTGCGGATCGTGGGTGGAGGCGATGCCAATGGTGCGGATATCTGCGCCTACGGCTGAACGAATACCAGAGGGAGAGTCTTCTAAAGCGATCGCTTCTTCTGCTGTAATCCCCAATTTCTTCAGGGCAACTTGGTAGGGCACAGGATCGGGTTTACCTGCAATACAATCATCCGCTAAAACAACTGTATGGAAAGCTTCTTTTATCCCCAAAACCTCTAGCATAAATTCTGCATTTAATCTAGGGGCATTAGTTACTAATGCACGTTTTAATTGATGTGTTTTTGTCCATGCTAGTAGTTCAGAAAATCCACTTAGCGGTTTGAGATGTAGGGCGAGTTTGCGGAAAAGCGCCTCTTTTTCGTCTGCAAATTTTTGCCCTTCTGCTGCTGATAACTGTGGCAGAATGTCTTTAACAATTTCTGGATTTAGCCTTCCACTAATTCGAGATTTATAAAATGTTTCGTCTATTTCGATGCTGTAATTTAACAGCATTTCCCGCCAAGCTCGGTAGTGTATAGGGTCAGTGTTGACAATAGTCCCATCTAGGTCAAAGAGAATTGCAGCCAGCATAATTTTTAGGTAGAATGTAAATAATTGTTAACTTAATTTAAATAGTTTACATCGTTTTTTTGTCTTTAGTGATTGTTCCTTCGTGAATACGGAGATTGGAGACTGGAGAAAAAAATTTCAAGAGTTAGAAATTAATCTGCTAAATCCTAAAATCTATACTGGATAGGGCATATAAGGGCAGATAGGTAAAACATCAGGGCAAACTGCCGTATAATTGATAACCTTCTTCGTAAGCAAATGGTAGCCGCCACAAACTTTTTTCGCGTTGATGATTTACTAGTGCAGATTTACAACTCTGAAGTCGAAATGGCCGAGGATGTTGCTGAAATCGCGCAAGAGTATTTACAGCAAGTTCTCAAGCAACAGGATACAGCTGCTGTATTGTTAGCCACAGGTAACTCCCAACTCAAATTTCTTGATGCTTTGATTGCATTGGGTGGTGTAGATTGGTCACGGATTATCCTGTTCCATCTAGATGAATATTTGGGAATTACTGCTGACCATTCTGCTAGTTTTCGGCGTTATATGCGAGAACATGTAGAGAAACGGGTTAATCCTAAGAAATTTCACTATCTAGAAGGTGATACATTACAACCAGTAGCAGAGTGCGATCGCTACACTAAATTATTGCAAGCACAACCGATTGACTTATGCTGTCTTGGTGTTGGCGAAAATGGACATTTAGCTTTTAACGATCCAGCTGTAGCAAATTTTCAAGATCCTTACAGCGTTAAACTGGTTAAACTGGATACTGTTAACCGTCAGCAACAAGTAAGTACAGGTCACTTTCCGAATTTAGAAAATGTCCCACAGTATGCTTTTACTGTCACCATCCCAACAATTTGTTCAGCTAAGAAAATTATCTGTCTTGCTCCAGAAAAACGTAAAGCGAATGTGGTAAAAGAGATGCTGCAAAGTTGTTATATCAGTGCAGACTGTCCAGCTTCTATTCTCCGTCAAAAACCCCAAGCGACGTTATTTTTAGATGTTAATTCTGCTAGCGTAGTAGAATCAACTTAAACTTATCTACACCTCAATCTTCCAAGCTAATTATTGCAGCGATCGCAGCAATTCCATGAGATAGTTTCAGTATACAGTAACACTATAACTATCAAGCGATATTCTATATCAAAATTTGCCAATTCTGATACACTTTCATTCTAAAAATTTAATGTTTATAGAAGTCATAAACATCTCAAAGTAATGAAATAAAAATTTCTCAATACGCCAGCCATCAAAATTTAGCTTTCTATTAAGTGACTGGCGAATATAGCAAGTTTTAAGAGAAGGGTATAAATAACTTAATAGATACCCTCAGCATCCTAAAAAACTCAAAAGTAATGCTAAATTCCAGCACCTGATTTTGCTTCAGCACCCATTGGCGAAACATAATCCCGGAAAACAGTAATCTGCTGTTCAAACTCTAATCCTTGAATTTTGCCAAACAATGGTTTAGCTTCGGAAGGAAGTTCATAATCATCAGGTACAGGAATGATAGTACCATTATCCATCCCTTGAGATAATCGATACCAAAACAGGAGTTTTGTAGTATCACCCAAAGAGCCATACTCACGAGAAATTTCGGTATCCGTTTTATTAATCAAATCACGCTGAACTTGTAATTGTTGTTCGTGAGATAATTCCTTAACTTGATTAAATAAACCTTCAGCTATTTCTGGAGAAACAGTACTCGCTCCAGGAGCAGCTGGAGTAATTGAACCTCCCATTTCTTTGTAGATAAACCAAAACAAAGCAAGTTGTTGATCTACATTTAAATTTTGCCAAGCTTGAACGTGTTCGCGAATAGTTGGATCGTTCGTTTGTGTGTATGTCATGATTAAGTCCGATTGCAATTAATTACTTATTCTTAAGTAATGTTATCAAATGTACATTTTGATTTTTACCCTACTGAAGACAGAGGTCTTAAAATCATAAAGAAGATCGTTCAAAGCCAAAATAATGCTTGACAAGTGCCAAATGAAATAGTTAGCAATTAGAAGTCTGTTGCTAAATTGAAAAATTGTTAAAAGCTATTTCCCTGGATAGATGTTAGCTTGATTGTAATAGTGGATAAAAAGATGTACGGTTGCGCGACACGCAACCATTACTCAAGCTCAATGTTAATTATCAGTATTAACTAGTTTGAAAGTGCTAAATTCAACTTTTAAAAAAAATGCCCGTCGAAGAGTAAAAGAAAAAATAAAACCATAATACTGGTCTTAAAACAATTATCTTAACAATTCTTTGCAACGTGTTTTGTTTTGCACGTATTTCGTCATGACCCCAAAGAAAGTTATTCCTACGCAAGTTCCATTAGAATGGCTGTCTGTAGACCAGGGAAAAATAAAACCCCTGCTCTTGCAACGTTTGTTTATCTCCAGAGACGCTAATTAGGGGTATACCCCAATCAAATCGAGCCGTGAGGCGATCGCTCATATTGAACAGCAACCCTGAACCAACCGAAACTAAATCATTTGGGGAAGGATTGACAGCACTTTCCTGGTTGAAGCCATGACCAAAGTCTACAAAGGGGGTGAGTTGTAAGACCATTTTTGAATCACGAATTTTAAAGATGGGAATTCGGACTTCAGCAGACAGAAAGATGCCACTATCTGTAAGTAATAGGTCTTGGCGATAACCCCGAACGCTTTCCTGTCCTCCCAGTCCAAATTGTTCTAAGGGAACCAAAACTTTGTTTGCCAGTTGGATATCTCCTCGCAGCAGCAGCAATGTATCTTTAGTATTTTTAGCCAACAACCGGACATATTGTGCCTGCCCTCTCCAGGAGAAAAAGTTGCCTTCAGGAGTAGGAGTATTGGGCGTATTATTATTCAAAGCATCTAAACTGCCTAATCCAAAACTGAACTGAGAACGAAGAGCCAGCACTTGTTTACTGTTCTGGATTGTGTAATCTTGAAAAAACCGCAGGGCTGTAATGTCGGTCGTTCCCCCAGCATCGGCTCCCGCTGATGGGAAGGGAATCTCGCCTCCCAGCAGCGTTGCTCCACTTTCGCGATGGCTGCCTGTCAATCCGAGAGCAAACTCCTGAGTTGTGGTTTGTATAATCGGTTGACGCACCGTCAGTTCAATGTAATTGGAATTAGAGTCGATATCGAGGACATCAAATGGTTTCTCGATTACATGGCTGAAGGCAAAACCGCCGCTTAATGTAATCGTGCCATTATGGGGATTGAAAGGAATGGTATAGCTGGTATCGAGGGAATTACTACCATCAGTATTGGTATAGGTCAGGAATAGACTGTCGCCCAAGCCCAGAAGGTCAAAATTGGTCAGTTGCAGTTGGCGACGAAAAGTACCCACACTAGGTGTACGTCCGTTATCGAGGGTGAGTTGAGCCTCCCATTTGGGAGCTTCGGTCACTTGGATCTCTAGCAAACTTTCACCTGGCTGCGTCCCTGTAGACAGTTCAGCTGAAATATTCTTAATCAACCGATCATCTTTGAGTCGCAGAAGCTGGAGGGCTTCTACCAAACGCTTTTTATTCAGAGGTTTAGTTGTGGCCAGCGCCACACGACTGCGGACATAATTTGGATTGAGATGCCGAGTTCCCGTAACTTTGATGTCTTCCACTCTCCCTTCACTAATTTGAATTTTGACCACTCCACCTTCTAAATCCTGGGGCGGAATATAGGCTCCAGAAGTGATGTAGCCATTATCTACATAGAGTTTAGTGATCTTGGATCGCATCTCAAACAGTTCTGCTAAAGAGATGGGACAATTGATGTAATCTTTGGTGATCTTGTCAAAATCTTGCTGTGTGAATACCGTACTCCCGATGACCTCAAATTGCGTGACCGTAGTTGTGGTGGGAACATTCCCTGGTATGGGTGCCGAAGGTGGAGTAACTGGGGTGCCGGGTTGAAGGATTGGGGCTGAAGAAGGCGGTTGGGGCGAGGTGGGCGCAGGCGGCAGGGTAGGAGCCGTTGGAGAGGGAAGGGGAATAACATCCTGTGGGAGTGGCAGGGTAGGGGTGGGAGCTTGAGCAGAATTGATAGTTTGGGCGTTGAGTGGTTTTACAAATAGATTACCGATCACTGCCAGACTCAAACAGAACCAGGGTAGATGGGATTTATTCAACATGGGGAACATATATTACTGATTTAGGAGTGCTGTAGCAATACTTACAAAACCCAATTTCATAAAATAGTGAAATATAGGCGGATAAACAGAAAAATTGCGTTTTACGAAAACTTTTCTGGTAAATTTTTATCACAATTGTAAGCATTAATCCGATAAAAGCTGGGTTAATAAATATTGCTAGATATTTAGCTTCTCACCAATATTTCTTCTGTCTAGTACACGATGAATATTTTTTTTTAGAAGAATAAATTAACTAGTAACGTAATAAACAATTATCGTAACAGTTTACAGGGCGAGAAAAATGTTCGATATGGAATCACACGCAAACAGTACAATAACCAGTCTAGATTAGATTTTTTTTGATTAATTTTAAATAGTCAGAGGTGCTACACTGGTTTGTAACTTTTCTTGTAGATATTTTGTAGGGACTATCAGCAGATAGAATAAATCAGTCCCAATCCTTGCTAAACAACAGCTTTAGCATTTCAACGAATGATCTACCCCTGTGAACGGTTACTAAATATTTCAGTAATTGCATTATTTAAAAGAAACAAAGCCTGCAAGGTCTTGCTAAATCTAAGATTAAAAAACAAAGTTAATGATAAAAAATACACCTAAAACCTGGTTTGCAGTCAGCAATGCGATCGCCTACAGCGGAGTTTTGTCCATCGCATTGCTGACCAGCGTTAGTCCAGCGCAGGCGCAGATTGTGCCTGACAAGACGCTGCCGGTAAACTCGCAGGTATCACCGGGAACGTGTGCTACCTGCACGGTGATTAATGGCGGTACAGTGCGGGGGGCAAACCTGTTTCACAGTTTCCGCGAGTTTTCCATCCCCACGGGCGGGGAAGCCTATTTCAACAATGCCGCTCAGATTCAAAATATCCTGACGCGGGTTACTGGCTCGTCAATATCGAATATTGATGGCTTGATTAGAGCGAATGGTATCGCCAATCTGTATCTGCTCAACCCGAATGGGATTGTCTTTGGTCCTAATGCCAGTCTGAATATTGGCGGTTCCTTTGTGGGGACGACAGCGGGGAGTCTGAAGTTGCCGGATGGCAGCGAGTATAGTGCGACGAATCCCCAGGCTCCGTCCTTATTGGCGGTGAATTTAGTGCCAGGGGTGCAGTTTGGGGCGGGACCATCGGGATCAACGATTACGAATGCGGGTAATTTGGCGGTGACAGGGGGGCAGAACCTGACGTTATTGGGTGGGACTACGACGAGTACAGGAACGCTAACTGCACCAGAGGGAACGGTGCAGGTATTGGGCGATCGCGTTGCGCTGTTAGAGAATGCCCGTGTGGATGTGTCTAGCCCTACAGGGGGCGGGACTGTGTTGGTGGGGGGAGACTACCAGGGAAAAGGTTCTGTACCGAATGCAACTAGAACCTATTTAGGTCCCAATGCCACCATTAATGCCGATGCCACAATTAACGGTAATGGTGGCAAAGTAATTGTGTGGGCTGATGAGATCACAGGGTTTTATGGCAAGATTAGTGCCCAGGGTGGTGGCAATACTGGAGATGGAGGATTTGTTGAGGTCTCTGGGAAACAAAACTTAGCATTTCGCGGCAATGTGGATGTAAGCAGTTCCCAAGGAAATGCAGGAAAGGTTTTGCTCGATCCAGAAAATATCATTATTGTGGCAAATGGTGGAGCCAACGATGCGGAACTTACGGATAGCCAGATTCTTTTTGGCGATAGTCCTGGTGCTACCTTCACAGTGGATAAGACAGCCTTAGAAGCCATCACAGGGAATATCACATTAGAAGCGACGAACAATATCACTATTAGTCAGGGTGTCTCGTTAAATTTTGCAGATCCAATTCCGTCTTGTACTATCTCCTGTCCTTCTAATCCTTCTGCTCCTGTGAAGATCGTTTTCAAGGCAGATGCAGATAAGAATAGTGCAGGAGATTTCCATATAGATCCAACTCAAAATATCCAGGCTCTTGGTCGGAGCGTTGAAATATCAGGAGCTAATGTGATCGTTGGTGACATTAAGACCAATTTATTTTCTAACGGTAGTCCTACTAATTTTGCAGGAAGCAAGGCTGGAGATGTTACCTTGACTGCAACAAAAGGAAACCTTTTTGTTGGTAATATTACAGCCAAAGCATTCTCGGACAATCCAACAGAAAATGAGTTTAATGTGCGAGGTTCTGGCAATGTGACATTACAGGCTTCTAATGGCACGATTACATCGGGAAACATTGACACCCAAGCATTCATTAAAGATTTCGTAAGTGGTAATGGCGGTAAGCTCACCATCACAGCAAAAGGTAACATTCAAACGGGATCTTTAATTTCTCGAAGTGATGCTGGAATTGGTGGTGATGTAGCGAACAAGGTTCCATACAAATCACAGGTCTCTTGAAGAATGTGGGCGGTGGTGTGAATGTTTTAGCCGGGTCCCAAGACACTAAAATTGCTATAGATGCTGGTGGAGTTTCTGGTCGCGAGATTGGTGGTGGCGGCAACATTACAATTACAGCCAATGCCAATAATGTTTCTTCATCCTCTAATGTCTCTTCTCCAGGAAATATTATAATAACTGGAAAAATAAGCAGTACTGCATTCACAACAATTGGAGAAAAGCCCGCTGGCAATGTTAGTCTTACTGCCAATGGAGGCATGGTTAGCACTGGCGATATTGATGTTTCACAGATTCAGGACGATAGAGGTTTTGGCGGCATCCCAGGAAATATCACAATAAAGGCAAGGGAGTTAAATTTAAGTGACGCTACATACAGCACGTCTGTTAAGAACAAAGTTGATAATACTGTAGGTCAAAATCTTAGGGGTGGCAATGTACACATTGAAGCTCAAGACATCACTCTTGACAATGCACAAATATTCACCAGCGTAGATAAGGACGCAGTAGGCAAGGGTGGTAATATTGAGATTGTAAAAAGTGGGTCGTTAACACTCAATAACGGTGCTCAATTGCAGGCTCAGACTTCTGGTTTTGGAAATGCTGGCAATGTACACATTGAAGCTCAAGACATCACTCTTGACGATGCATTTATAAACAGTAACGTAGCTTCAACAGGAAAGGGCGACGGTGGCGATATTGAGATTGTAAAAAGTGGGTCGTTAACACTCAATAACGGTGCTCAATTGCAGGCTCAGACTTCTGGTTTTGGAAATGCTGGCAATGTACACATTGAAGCTCAAGACATCAACCTTGACAATGCACAAATATTCACCAGCGTAGAGAATGGCGGATCAGGCAAGGGTGGCAATGTTGAAGTTGTAAAAAGTGGGTCGCTAACGCTTAGGAACGGTGCTCAATTGGAGGCTCAGACCTCCGGTTCTGGAGATGCGGGTAATATTCAAGTTAATACATCAAATCGTGTTGAAGTGACTGGTTTCAATAGCAACGGTCTTTCTAGCGCATTCTTTACTTCATCCAAACCCACAGGTGGCAAGGGGGGTAACATTAGCGTTACTACACCTCACCTTCGTATTTCCGATGGTGCAGGTCTCGATGCGAGGACTGAAACTGGTCAACCGGGAGGAAACGTTATTATCAATGCTGGAACTTTTGAAGCATTGAATGGCGGAGAAGTAATTACTACCGCTTCGAGCGGTGGGAAAGCTGGTGATATTACTCTTAACATCGCTAATCAAGTTACGCTTTCAGGCAGTGATGCAACGTTCGATGCTCGAAAGAAACAATTTGGTACAGCAGTTTTAACTGTTGATTCTGCTAGTGGTTTGTTCGCCAATACAGAACAAAAATCTTCGGGTATCGGTGGTAGCATCACCATAACGCCTCAACTGGGAACTAAACCAACAGTGTTCATTCGAGATGGGGCTAAAATTTCCGTTAACAGCCAGGGAACGGGAGATGGAGGTAACATTGAAATTACGACACCAAGAAGAATCACCCTTGACAACCATTCTTCGGTGACTGCTAATAGTGAAAACGGTAATGGGGGCAATATCACGATTGATCCCGATATTTTGCTGCTACGTCGCGGCAGTCAGATTTCCACCACTTCAGGTACAAAAGAATCTGGTGGAGGCAATGGTGGGAATATCAAAATTACAGCGGACTTTCTGGTTGGAGTGCTATCCGAAAACAGTGACATTGTGGCGAATGCCTTCAATGGTAAAGGTGGAGAAATTGAAATCAACGCCAACAAAGTTTTGGGATTTGTCCAGGCTCCGCCACGTACCTTAGATACTCCCTTCAGTGACATCGCTGCCAGTTCAAAATTTGGCATTAATGGAATAGTCATTCTCAACACTTTGAACCTTGACCCCAGCCAGGGTCTGGAAGAACTCAACCTAGTACCAATCGACACTTCACAACTCATTGCTCAGGGTTGTGCCACTGGTAAACGGTTTACCTTGAATGAAAATAAATTTGTGGTAACAGGTCGGAGTGGCATCCCCGCCAGTCCAGAGGATGTCTTCCGCAGTTCCCGCGTCCTCACTGAACTAGACACCCCCACAGTCACAAATAATCTTGCCAACAGCCCTGCTACCCCTGCTACTACTACCCCACAAACCTCACCCCACCCCATCATCGAAGCCCAAGGATGGATTGTTGCCCCCAATGGCAAAATTCGCCTAGTTGCCCAATCCACCAACCCGATCGCATCACCCCTCCAGCAGAACCCCATCACTTGTCCAGCCGATTCCAGCCCCGTGAAGCCCTAAAAAGGAATTAACCATGCAATTACCGCTTTTACGGCAGATGAAACGTTTATTACGATTCTTGGGTTTAGGAATTGGCACAACTCTATTGATTCTGGTTTTGAGCCTCATTTCTATTCCTAGTAATGCACAACTGATTCCAGTTGATCGCCATCCCCCTGATTTCGCCCCCCCTCTGTTTAAGGGGAGTGGGGATCTCGCTTCATCCACGCAAAGTAATCTCCCCGCTCAAGCTAGTCAGTCAACTAGCTTTGCCCTTGATCTAGTGCAGCAAGGTAAAACCAATTACCAGAAAGGGCAACTGCAACAGGCAGTCACCCTTTGGCAACAAGCAGCAGATGCCTTTGCCGCCCAAGGCGATCGCTTGCATCAAGCTATGACCTTGAGCTACCTAGCTCAGGCATACCAGCAATTAGGAATATGGGACAAAGGCAACACCGCGATCGCTCAGAGTCTGCAACTGCTGAAACAACCCAATCAGGGAACGACAGGCGATCGGCTGCATATTTTGGCAGAAGCCCAAACCATTCAAGGTAGCCTGCAACTAGACCAGGGACAGGCTTCCGATGCCTTCACTAGCTGGCAACTCGCCGCTAATGCCTTTCAACAGGCAGGCGATCAAGCGAGTGTCGTCCGTAGTCAAATCAACCAGTCCCAAGCATTAGTAACCCTTGGTCTCTACAAGCGAGCGAATAATCTGCTGGAGTCACTATATGAAAAACTGCCACCAGAAGAACCCCTCCACCTGGCCATTCTGCTCAACTATGGCGAAACCTTGAGATTAATCGGGTACTTACAACCAGAACAACTGGCGCAGCCCCAAACGTCGCAGTCATCCAAAAACTCCGAAGCCATCTTAAAGGATGCGCTGGAACTGGCTCAAAAATTGCAGTCTCCCGTTGACATCACCAAAGCCCAGATTAGCTTAGGCAATACCTACCGCGCCATTTATCAACAGCAAAAACGGCTACAACCCAATCCATGTCCCGATCAGAAAGTGCTAGCATACCGAGGCAAGGCGCTGCAATATTATCAGCAGGCGGCTCAAAAAACTGACTCCCCAACAAGCAAAATTCAGGCCCTATCCAATCAACAAAGTCTGCTATTGGCAACTCAGTCTGATTCTGAACCGATTGATGCCGATAAAGTTTTGGCGATCGCAACCCAAATTCAAGAGCAACTCGATCGCCTGCCGCTCAGTCGGATAGCCCTTTATGCACAAATTCAACTAGCGCATAATCTGTTGCAGCTAGACCAAATACCATCAAAACTCAAAGACAGCAAAGCCAGCAATCAAGCCGCTCAACTTCTAGAAGTTGCAGTCAAACAAGCCCAAATACTAGGCGATCGGGCAGCGCAATCCTATGCATTAGGTTATTTGGGTCAAGCCTATGCCCAACAGCAGCAAGGCAATGATGCCCTCAAACTCACAGCCCAAGCGTTGAGCCTCACCACTAAAGCGCTGAACCTGGCCAAAACAATCAATGCTCCCGAAATTGCCTATCGCTGGTTTTGGCAGTTAGGTCGTCTCGACCGGGCAAACAATCCAGAGCGGGCAATCAAGAACTACAATGAAGCCTATAACACCCTACAACTGCTCAGAAAAGATTTGGCATTTGATAACTCGGATCTGCAATTCTCGTTTGAAGAACATCCCGTAGAACAAGCTTATCGAGAATTTGCCGATTTGCTGCTGCAACCTCAAATTGGGGGAGGAAAAGAACTCCAAGAGACAAAAGAGGTAGATGATACAAATCTGCAAAAAGCACGTGAGGTCATGCGATCGCTGCAAATAACCGAATTGCAAAACTTCCTTCAGCAACCCTGTGACGAAGCAAGCTTGCAACAGCTTGACGATATTATTAATAAGAAGAAGTCGAATATTAGTGAGTCGAATTCTCCGACCGCGATCTTCTCTCCGATCATCTTTCGCGATCGCATTGAAGTGATTGTCAGGCTACCCAAGCAAAAGCTATTCCACTATCGAACCGATTTACCTGAAGCAACCGCTAAGGCTACGATTGCCCAATTTCAACGCGATCTGCAAGAGTCTTATACCTTTGATGCCGTCAAAGAGAACGGACAAAAGATTTACAAATGGCTGATTGAGCCTGCCCAGAAACAGTTGGAAAGCGCACACATAAAAACGATTGTTTTTGTTCTGGATGGACCCTTCCGTAACATCCCGATGACTGCGCTTTATGACGGAGAGGATTATCTGATTGAGAAATATGCGGTTTCGGTTTCTCTGGGATTGGACTTGAGTAAAGCTGACCCACTCCCGAACGATCGCTTAAAAGTATTGGCAGCTAGTCTTACCAATCCTCCGTATAAATATGGGGACAAGTTTAAGTTTGCCAAATTAACTTATGTAAAGGGGGAGTTGGATGCGATCCAAAAAACGATGGGAGTCGCAGCGACTCTGATTCGGGATGAAAAATTTACCCGCGATTTGTTCAACCAAAAATTCAATGATTCTTCCTTTCAAATTGTTCACCTCGCAACCCACGGACAGTTTAGCTCCAACCCTCAGGACACTTTCATCTTAACCGCAGCCAGCAAGCTTTTTCTCAATGGCAAAGTCCGGTTGAAAGATTTTGATGAAATGTTCCGTACCCGCGTTCTCAATCGAGCCGATGCCATTGAACTGCTGATCCTGAGTGCCTGTGAAACCGCTTCCGGTGACGATCGCGCCACCTTGGGAATTGCCGGAGCGGCTGTAAAAGCTGGGGCGCGGAGTGCGATCGCTTCCTTGTGGAGCTTAGATGACGAATCCAGTCAAACGTTTATCAAAACCTTCTACAAGACCATCACTCAGCCCCAGACAAGTCGCGCCGAAGCCCTGCGTCAAGCCCAACTGGCATTATTACAAGCACAGGATGGTCCGTATACTCACCCCCGCTACTGGGCACCCTTCCTGCTGGTCGGAAACTGGCTCTAGCCCATCTTTAGCCCCATCTAAAATGACTCATGGAGGACGCGAATGCTCAAAGAACATCTCTATTTCAATGGTATCAATGGTGCGACTGGTGAGTATCTCCTCCCACCACTGACTCCTGAGCAAGTCGCTAAAATTGCTCAGGGCGAAAAATTTGACCCAGCCCACCTAAGTGAACTCCAGCGTAAATACCGCCATGTTAAAGGGTTAGAACCAGATTTTGCCCCGATCGAGGGCGTTGATCCCAAAAATTTGGCAGAAACTGGCTGGGGGGTAATCTTTGCTTTTGACCCAGAGGCAAAAGGTCCCAATCCAGCCATTAAGGAAGCGCTGCGGGAATTATTAGAGCATCGGCAAACGCAGGCAACCCAGAACAACGAGAAATACTACCAGGAATACCTCTATCGTCCCGGTGAATCAAAAAATAAGTTTTTAGCCCGGTATGGCGTCGGGCCAGGACCCGCCGATCCGGACAAAATGCCATATTACTTACTGATCGTGGGCGATCCCGAAACCATTCCCTATCGCTTTCAGTATCAACTTGATGTACAATATGCTGTGGGTCGAATTTGCTTCGATAAACCCCAGGAGTATGCCCAGTATGCTCGTAGTGTGGTACAAGCGGAAACGGCTCACTTTTCAGTACCGCGTCGCGCCAGCTTCTTTGGCGTCTGCAATCACGAAGATCAAGCCACACAACTGAGTGCTGCTCATCTGGTTCAACCCCTAGCCGAATGGATCGCTCAAGAGCAACCGGACTGGGAGGTGCAGTCAATCCTTAGAGAAGAAGCTACTAAAGCCCGCTTAGGCGAGTTACTAGGCAAGAATGCCACCCCAGGATTACTGTTTACCGCCAGTCATGGGATGGGATTTCCCAACGGAGATATTCGCCAAGCTTCGCATCAGGGCGCATTGCTTTGTCAGGATTGGCCAGGTTCGCAGTGGCTCAGTGCAATTCCAGAAGACTTCTACTTCTGTGCAGGTGATGTCGGTGACGAAGCGCGATTGCTCGGTTTAATTGCCTTTCACTTCGCCTGTTACGGAGCGGGCACACCCAAACTAGATGACTTTGCCCATCGAGGCAACCTGGCCACAGGAAAGAATATCGAACGATCAGCGATCGCTCCCCAAGCGTTTGTCGCCCGCCTGCCCCAACGACTACTCAGCCATCCCCAAGGCGGTGCACTGGCGGTGATTGGCCATGTGGAAAGAGCCTGGGGTTACTCTTTTTCCTGGCCAGACATTCGCGGCTATGAACAATCGCGCCAATTAAGCGTTTTTCAAAGTACATTAAAGCGCTTACTCGAAGGACATCCCGTGGGGTCGGCGGTGGAATATTTCAACGAGCGCTATGCCGAGCTTTCCTCCGATCTGAGTGCCGAGCTGGAAGAGATCAATTTTGGCAAGGATGCCGATGCTTTGAGTTTAGCAGGGATGTGGACAGCTAATAACGATGCCCGCAGCTATGCCGTCATTGGTGATCCTGCAGTGCGGTTGGTGGTGGGAAATCAACCCTTTAATGCTTTTGAACGTCCCACCATTGAACCAGTCTTCCTACTGGCAACACCATCCCCAGAAGCTTTAGCAAAGGAGTCCGTGAGCATGATCGAAAAGGTAACGATAACCGAGTCTACGGTACAAGATTACGGCTTGTTTGATGCTCCTGCCTTGAAGCAAACCCAGCAACGATTGATGGATGCGCTGCAACAGTTCTCTGATCAACTAAGTAAATCCTTACAGAAGGCGATCGATGAAACTTCCAGCCTGGAGGTGTCCACCTACACCAGTGATGATCTCAGTGGTGTGCATTATAACCAATCGTCTAAACAATTTGAGGGAACAGCAAAACTCCAAGCACTGACCCGGATTAATCTCAACGGAGATACCTTTGTCTGCTTGCAGGAAAAGGAGGGCAAGCTCGATGAAACTCTGGGGAAAATCCACCAAGAAGCTGTTAGTCAAGCTCGAACCCATCGAACTGAACTGCTCAAGATAACGGTTTCCACCGTAACTGACCTACTGAAAGTGTTCAAGGTGGTGTAATTGTGAATTGGAGCCGACAATCACCTATTTTTGAACTCATTGATCCAACCCTGGCAGAAACCATGCCAGATGTGATCGGCTTGTGGGCAACTAATCCTGGAACAGCAGATACAGCCGTTACTTTTACATTGAATTCTGAGACAGTTGTAAATGCGCCTTTATGGCGAGCCAATTTCCCCTCGGATCTAAGCAAGGCAACCTTACATCTGACCCATAGCGAAGAGATACTCAGCCAATCCCAGAAAGCACTAGTAACAGCAATTGAGCGGGTGCATCGGCTAATTCACACCATCGCTTCTGAGTCTGATTTAGCCTTCGATCTGGCCTCAGTTGGCGAGGCACAAGCACAGCCTGAACGTGAATTGTTGGCAAATCTGCAAGCGATTCAAAAACCAAATATGCTCACCAGTTTTAAGATTGGAGAAGAGATTGCTGGGTTCTCACATCAGACATTTGAGCAGTTCCAACCCTTCATAGAACGATTGTTGCAGCTAGTCGCCCATTATGCTTGGGTAGAAACCCAGGTAGAAGGCCGAACCCTGGCACGAACTTCAGTTGGTTGGTTAAGCGATGTTAATAACATCTGGCAAACAGGATTGAGTAGCACACAGGTCAGCTTACATCAACGCACATTGTTTCTAGCTTTGGCTTCCAGAGATGCTTTATTGCAAATTTTTCATATCGCAGTTCAAACCGCGCTCAAATTGTCTGTCCTTGTCAGTGTGCCAGGCGGACTGATCTTGGTGCTTCCAGTGGCATGGCAATTTATCGATCGGGTAATGACTCAATTAAGGGAAGGTTGACCCATGAGCATATTTGAGATTGCTATCCAGAGACAGTTTGAGGATGCCTGGCCAGTTGTGGTCAAATTTAGATCCGAAGATGGGTTAACCACCCACGCAGAAGGCACTTTTCGGTTCAGTGCCGATGAGTTTAATCAGTTAATCGAGCTACAAGACGAAGCAGAAGAGTATGGCACACTCCTGGGCAAACATCTGTTTCGGGAAGAAGTCAGAGATGCCTTAAACACATCTCGCAGTAAGACTCCAGACTATCTCAGGGTTTTGCTCTCAATTGAAGTAGACAAAAAAGATCCTTTGAGAAGCCTGCATTGGGAAAGACTCTGCGTCCCCATTGAGTCTGGTGCTTGGAATTACTTAGCCCTTGATCAAAAGTTGCCCTTTTCCCAATATATTCCAACCAGTATTGATCGCCGCTTTCCCCCCATCGGGCGGCGCGACCTGCGGGCACTCATACTGGTGGCTTCACCAAAAAATTCAGAGCAATTCAAATTAGCCCCTTTCAATGTCGAGACAACTGTAGCAGGTGTGAAATCGGCGTTAGGAGAAATTCCCTGCGATGTGCTGGCGAATCAGGTTAATGAGGCGATCGGTGCGCCCACACTTGACCAACTCTGTGAACAATTAACCAACGCTCAACAACCTTACACCCTGCTCCATATTGTCTGCCACGGCAGACTGATGACAGATGACGAGGGTGATACTGTTCTCTACTGGGCAACCGCTAACAATCAAGTAGAGCCAGTACCTGGAAAAGAATTACTGAAACGGCTGCGTCAAATCGGCGGCAAAAATGGACTGCCTCACTTGACCTTTCTCTCTACTTGCGAGAGTGCTGACCCCAGAGCAGAAGGAGCCTTAGGAGGATTAGCCCAGCGATTGGTGCGAGAGTTAGCCATGCCTGCTGTGGTTGCGATGACCCGTAAGGTCAGTGTTGAAACCGCGTTGGCGCTGGGTCAGCGTTTTTATCAGCGACTGAGAAAGTTAGGTGAAGTAGACTTGGCGCTACAAGAGGCAACAGCCGGACTGGGAAGTCGCCGTGATATTGTCGTTCCAGCTTTGTTCAGCCGCCTGGGGGAACGGCCTTTGTTCAGCGATCACCTGAAAGGTCGAAAGCTGACTGATGCAGAAATCGAGTTTGGCATCGCAGAGTTTAGAAAGCTAATTGATGATCGTGCTCCTAAAGCCACAAAGCTGATAGAAAGTTTCAATCTACAGATCCAGACCCTGAAAACTTTTCGGGGAGTCGAATATAGCACTGGTCTGGATAAACGTAAACAGGCACAAAAGGAACTCAACTATCTCTGCGAGCAGGTGCTTGAAATTAGCTTTGATGCCTTAGCTGCCCTGGGTAAAGAACCCCCGGAATACAAGGCTGAATGCCCTTTTCCAGGCTTATCCTCCTTTGGCGGAGCAGAATATCACAAGTTTTTCTTTGGCCGGGATGATCTGATTAAATCGCTCCAAAAGGAACTAGTTAAAGACAATTTCTTAGCCGTGTTAGGTCCTTCAGGTAGTGGTAAGTCTTCAGCCGTGTTAGCCGGGTTAATTCCGCAACTCCAGCAGCAAGAGCCAGCCTTAAAGTTAGCCTATCTGACACCAAGTAGCGAACCCTTGGCTCGACTAGAAGCCACCCGAACCAGTGTATTAAATGAGTCTGCTGTGTTTGTGGTCGATCAATTTGAAGAACTGTTCACCCTCTGCACCGATGAAGACAAGCGAAATTCTTTCATCGATCGCCTGTTGGATCTAGCCCAACAGCAAAAAGTCATTGTTACCCTACGGACAGATTTTTTGGGTGAGTGTACTCGTTACCGCAAATTAAGTGAGCGGATCGAAAATCGACAAAAATTGATTGGTCCAATGGAATCGGCTGAATTGGGTAAAGCGATGAAAATGCAGGCAGACCAGGTGCTGCTGGAGTTTGAAACGGGCTTGAGTAATGCCATTTTAGCTGAGGTTGAGGGTGAACCGGGCGCGATGCCGTTGCTGCAATACGCTTTGCAGCAGCTGTGGGATCGGCGGCGGGGACGATGGTTGTGCTACGACGAATACAATGCGATTGGGGGAGTGCGTCTGGCGATCGCCACCACTGCTGACGAGTTCTGCAAGAAGCTGACACCGAATGAACAACAACAAGTCAGGCACATTTTCGAGCAGTTAACCCGTGTCGATGAGGATTTTGACCCGTTGTTGAATCAGCAGGATCAACCAAAGGATACACGCAGGCGAGTCACACGCAATCAACTGGTCACTGAAAGTAGTGATCTAAATCAAACCAAGAACCTGGTGGCCAAATTAGCGAATGCTCGATTGGTGATCACCAGGGACAATGAAGTAGAAGTTGCTCATGAAGCCCTCATCCTGCACTGGCCAATGTTACAGAGGTGGTTAACCGAAAGCAGACCCCGCCTCAAACTTCAACAGCAGCTTCGATCCACGATTAAACGATGGCAAGAAAGTCAGGATGACGGAGAATTGTTGCGTGGTGGGCTATTGCAAACAGCCACAGCCTATCTAGAAGAGGCTGCCGATGCCTTCAGCCAGGATGAAAAAGCGTTTATTCAAGCTAGCCAAGAGTTGCCCCGTCGGAAACTAAAGCTTCCTACTGTACTAAAGACAGGCTTTGCAGTGGCAGCCGTAGTTGCAGTGGTACGTATTCTAGGAATCATCCAGCCTTTAGAATTGGCTGCTTACGATCAAATGATGCGGCTTAAACCCAGTGAAGATCCAGACGATCACCTTTTAATAGTTGCAGTCAATGATCAGGATATTCTAGAGCAAGCTAAACGTAATGAAGAAGGGGCAGGGACTGTGAAAGATTTGTCACTTGAAAAGCTTCTCCAGAAATTACAACAGTATAAGCCTCGTGTGATTGGTTTAGATTTACTACGCGATTCTTCAGCCGCTAAATCAAAACAGTTAGACCCTCTGCTAAAAAACCTAACAGAGCAGAAAGTCTTGATTGGCATCTGTACGTCACCTGAGGGTACTAGTACAGGTGAAGGTGCTGCTTACCCTGTAGCCTTATCATTAGAACAGGTGAAAGAAAGTGTAGGCTTCAGCAATTTTTTAGAGAGAGATAATGATATCATTCGTCGGCAACCTTTGCTCAACCCAATTGTAGAACAAAAAATTTGTCCTACGGAACATTCTTTTAGCTTTGCGATCGCTCGCCTTTATCTAAAAGCAAAGGGCAAGTTTTATCAGCCGCCTGCAATGCAACAAGATAATTATGCTAGGGATCTGAAATTTGGTGAAACCTCTATAAAACGACGAACAGGTCTAACTGGAGGATATCAAGGAGATCTGAGTGAGCCAAAGACATACCAGATATTACTTAATTACCGTTCTTCTCAAGGAGATATCAAGAAGTTTGCTGAACGAGTCAGTCTCCAAGATGTCTTAGATGGCAAGATTTCTGAGAAACAAGTTAAGGATAAGATTGTGATTATTGGTATTGATAGCGAGTATAGTGCCCCAGACATTGTATTCACACCCTTTGGTAAAGTGGCAGGACCAATTATCCAAGGACAGATGGTGAGCCAAATCGTCAGTTCAGTCCTAAATAATCGTCGATTAATTTGGTGGTGGCCTGTTTGGGCTGATGTGCTTTGGATTAGTGTCTGGTCTTCAATGGGTGGGCTAATTGTTTGGCGATTTCGACAACCCATGCAATGGGTGATGTGTGCAGCCTCTCTCACAAGCTTGGTAGGCATCTGCTATGTCATCTTTGCTTATCAGAGTGGCTGGATACCCGTTGTACCAACTATCTTTGCTCTCATAGGTACGGCTGGAGTTGTAGCTCTCAAGACATTTAGACTTCGACAAGGCGGTTCTACAAGAAAGATAAATGGTGCTAAAAATCCAGGCTTAATGACTGTAGGCAGCCTTACAAATCTTTTCCGTAACCGTACTAATTAACAGCAACCCATTATGATTTTTACTAAATTACTGTCCTGGATCAGTATTGTTATTTATACCGTCACTTTTTTTCTTAGCAGTTTAGCGATGTGGGTTCCACCAGCACAGGCAGATTGTTTCTTTATTGTTTTCTGTTCCCCCAGCAAGAGTAGTTTCAGGAGTAAAGGCGGGGTCAGGCGGGGACCCTGCGCCACCGCCGAAGAATTTGAATCTTTAATTGCCCTTGCGCCTGAAAGAAAGCTGAAATCAGACCTCATATCTACAGAAAAAGTGGGACAAACAGTTCAGGGTCATCCAACATTTTGGTTTTATGTTCCTCCTTACGGGTCTTCAGTAAAATCAGCAAAATTTGTGCTGTTAGATGAAAATAGACATCTTGTTCAAACCCCTATTTATGCTCAACTTCCTTCGCCTTCAGAAGTTGATGCCCAACTTCCTCAGCCTTCAAGAGAGTCTCAAAATCCAGGTATCATTGCCGGATTGACATTACCAAGCAAAGAAAAAGCCTTGGAAGTTGGCAAACAATATAGTTGGTATTTCTCGATCCTGTGTGATTTTGAAAAGCCGTCCAGAAACCCTGAAGTGACTGGACAGATTCAACGAGTTCTTCCAGGCCCATTGCCCAAGGTTCCGGAACCCGCTTATATTGTCCATGACGATACTTACACAGGGCTTAGTGACATTAAGAATGTGGTGTTTTATGATACTGTGAACCAGTTGATTAAAAAACGCCGCATCTATTTATCTGACTGGAACACTCTACTGAGTAAATTAGATATTCACAGTTCTAGTTCTGTTGAGATAGTTGAATTGAAGATTCTGGACGAGATTCCAAAAAACTGTGATTCTCTACCTATCTCATAGACATTTCCGAAAAGAATCAAAGCGTTTGTCAATACCTTCGCCAATTTACGAGGCTTGGGAATAGTGTTGACCTGAGTAAATACTTAATTAGTAAAAAAATATACATTAGTTATTTATGATAGTTAGATGAGTTGGTATAAACAAACATAACTATATTGATTGTCATTTTCTCTCTTACAGAAAGACGCTGACGTTTCTGATCAAGTATATTTTACTACAACAAATGACAAGCTGAATAGTTGACTTTATTTGTACCAATTTACTCAGTGTTACTGAAAAATATTTTTTATTTGGTATTAATCTAAATTTTGCAGTGCAGACGCATCCAACAAGGTGGAGGTGATGTGATGCTAGCGTCTCGTAGAGAAGGGAGAAGGAAGGCTATACTGTCTCCTCTTAATCCCTTACCAAAGCAAAGGGAAATAAAGTATAGTTTTGAGTCGAGTTTAATAGTAGTTAAACGGACGTGATATTAGAACACGCAGTAGGGGCATACAGCTAGCTGTACGCCCCTACTAAAAACTTATATTTAACGCAACTGACGAAACGCTACAATCTATGATCGGTAAGGGTGAACGCCTTACCTAAATATTAGAAGGGTTCGTTGGTTGGACATCAGCCTTCCTAATATTACTCATTTATTGGCGAACAGTTATTATTACTTACCGCCAAGTCAAGATTGTAATGCATTCAGCGTCGAACTTAGTTAAGGATCTTTTTGCCTGTTCGTGCTGCACTATCACCTACATCATTAGCAGTTTTTTGAGTACCTTCTACGTAGCCAGATCCAAATTGTTTAAAGGCTTCTGCTGACTCTTTTCCAATCTTTTTAAGCCGTTCACCAGGAGAACCTTCTGTTTCACGAGCTTCTTTATTCCACTCCCCGATTGTTCTCGGTCTTTGAGAATCATCTTGCTGTATCTGTTCGCGAACTCTTTCCTTTAAGCCTGTATTATTTTGCCCAAGAGCAACATTCGTCGTCAGCACTAGAAAACCTACTATGACAACAGCCAAAAAACCTTTTATTTGAAGTCCTTTAAGCAGGGAACTGATCTGACTAATAGTCCTAGAAATCAAATTTATCATGCCAATTAGCTTGTTTTTTGGAGTACAAATAAAGATTAACTATAAAAAAATAATTATCCTTCTAACAAAAGGCATATCTCAGTTATGAAAAATCTGGGATGAGACTATACCAATCATCCACAAGCAAATCAACTAAATCAAACCGTTCATAGAAGTAAAAAGAATGTAAATACGTAGCAATGCTAGGTCTCTACAAGGTTTCTGGATAATGCATATTTAATTTCACCAGATGTGGATTAACTGCAATATATAGTCACCCACGATATTTTTCATATATTGCTTGATTTTGACATCACCTAATCGATAGAAATTGGTGTACTTGCTTTTGCTTCTACACAAAATAATAGCAAATCACTCAAAGTTGGTTTGTGCTTGGCTAGAACAAAAGGTCGATAATTAGGCAAAAAAGCTGATTTTGTGTTGGAATAACGCTTTGAAGACTATTGAGAACAATTGACAATGTGAGAAAACGGTTGAGATTAGCATAAATTTCCAAAATTCATCCACAAAAAGCATTTAAATGCTCAATAACAGCTTTTTTATAAGTTTTACTCTTTATTTATAAATCATGCTTGCGATTCCTTTGGTGGCAAAATGTAGCACTAAATACATTTTTAATGGTACATTTGGTTTTTAATACAAATAGAAGTAAAAAAAACATGTATCTTTGGTTGTAAAAATTATCAATCTTAAAAGATAGATGCTTAATGGATAATTCCTAAATAGTTACTAATAACAATCAATAGTCATACGACTTTTAGGCTAGTACACTGTGGCGGAAGTTTGCCTACCTTTAACAAGTTGCTTGAACAATTTGTCTAGTTACAGCATTTTGCGTCTAAATGAAGTACATTCTTTACCCCCCTTAATCCCCCCGATGCATTGGGGGGAAATTCCCAATCTACTTCCCTCCCCAATACATACGGGGAGGGTTAGGG
>CAXUOL010000028.1:0-22305 GCA_964252435.1 uncultured Nostoc sp. | reverse complement strand
GGGGAGCAGAGGGGCAGGGGAGGAAATATCAGCTGTTGGTTATTTCTGCGAAAACGGAATCTGCACTTTTATCAGCTACGGCGAATTTGGCTAATCACCTTAAGCAGCATCCCAATCTCTACTTAGCTGATGTGGCTTACACTCTGGGAGTGGGTCGCAGGGCTTTTAACCATCGTCGGATAGTAGTTTGCCAGGATGTTGATGATGCAGTCAAAGTTTTAGAGACAAAAGACCCAGAACAAGTCCTCACCCACTACCAAGAATCATCTGAGCGAGAGGTTGTGTTTATGTTTCCTGGTCAGGGTACTCAGTATGTAGAAATGGGTCGAGAACTGTATCAGAGTGAGCCAATTTTTCGGGAACAAATTGATGATTGCTGTGAACAACTCAAACATATTTTAGGGCTAGACTTAAGTACCATTTTGTATCCTAGCGAAGAACAGACCGAATGGGCAGCACGACAGCTGCAACAGACTTATATCACCCAGCCCGCGCTGTTTGTGATTGAGTATGCACTAGCAAAGCTGTGGATAGCTTGGGGAGTACGTTCTTCTGCAATGATTGGTCACAGTATCGGAGAATATGTAGCCGCAACCCTTGCTGGCGTCTTCTCTCTAGAAGATGCATTAACATTGGTAGCAGCCCGTGGACAACTGATGCAGCAAATGCCTGCTGGCGATATGCTAGCTGTACCTCTACCAGAGAAAAAAGTGCAATCTCTGCTGGGCGAAGAACTGGACTTAGCTGCAATTAACGGCTCATCTCTGTGTGTGGTTTCGGGACTAAAGTCGGCGATTGATCAATTGCATAACAGGTTGACTGAGCAAGGGGTTGAATGTCGCCGTCTGCATACTTCCCATGCCTTTCATTCCCAGATGATGGACTCAATCATTGAGCCGTTCATGGCACTAGTAAAAAAAATTAACCTGAAGGCTCCGCAAATTCCTTTTGTGTCTAATGTCACTGGCAGATGGATTACCAAAGCAGAGGCAACCAATCCCAGCTATTGGGCCAAGCATCTACGGCAAACTGTACGTTTTGTTGAGGGAATTGCCGAGTTACTGCAACAGCCACAGCGAATTCTGTTGGAAGTTGGCCCTGGGCGGACATTGACTACATTAGCTAGACGATATTCAGGTAAAGCGACTGAACAAGTTATGTTAACTTCGTTACGCCATCCTCAAGAAACCGACTCAGATGTAGCGTTCTTGTTAAATACATTAGGTCAGCTATGGCTAAGTGGAGTACAGGTGGATTGGTCGGGATTCTATATTCATCAGCAGCCGAGTCGCCTGCCTTTGCCGACCTATCCCTTCGAGCGTCAGCGTTACTGGATTGAACCCGAAAAACAAACAAAAACTATCAAGACAGATGTAGAAACTTTACTGACAACCTCTCTACGCAAAAACCCGGAAATAGCAAACTGGTTCTACATTCCATCTTGGAAACGCTCCCCACTATCCACTAATCAACCAAGTAAAAATCCAGTTTTGTCCTGCACTCTTGTGTTTATTGATGAGTGCGGCTTGGGTGAAGAACTAGTGAAACGACTCGAACTTGAGGCGCGGGATGTGATTGCTGTGAAGATTGGGTCAGAATTTTCTCAGATGAACAATTGCAGATACACTATCAATCCTCAACAAAGTTATGACTACGAAACTCTGCTGAATGAACTTCTAGCACAAAACAAGTTCCCAACAACGATCGCTCACTTATGGAGCGTGACACCCCTTGAAACCACAGAGTTAAGACTGGAAACAGTTGACAAATCTCAAGAAATAGGATTTTACAGTCTGCTTTTTCTCGCACAAGCACTTGGAAAACAGAATTTTACTGATGAACTGCAAATGATCGTCGTCTCCAACAATATGCAAGAAGTTGCAGGCGAGGAGTTGCTGTGTCCAGAAAAAGCGACTTTACTTGGGGTTGTTAGGGTCATTCCTCAAGAATACCCAAACATTAACTGTCGTAGCATTGATGTTGTTATTCCTCAATCTGTAAACTGGAGTGAGCAAAAACTCATAGACCAATTGCTTGTTGAACTACAAACTCATACTTCTGACCGAGTGGTTGCTTACCGTGGTTTTCATCGTTGGGTGCAAAACTTTGAGCCGATTCGATTGCATGAATCGCCAAAAGAGACACCAAGATTACACGAAGGAGGAGTTTATCTGATTACAGGTGGACTCGGAGGTATTGGACTTGTGCTGGCTCAACATTTAGCTGGTACTGTCAGAGCTAAACTGATTTTGACTGGACGCTCGGCTTTTCCTGCTAAAAACGAATGGGAAGAATGGTTGGCCACTCATGACGAGCAAGACATAATCAGTCGGAAGATTCGGAAAGTGCAGGAACTTGAAGAACTAGGTGCAGAAGTTTTAGCGATCGCTGCCGATGTCACTAACAGAGAACAAATGCAACAAGCGATCGCTCAAGCACAAGAGCAATTTGGTCAACTCAATGGTGTGATTCATGCAGCCGGGGTTGCCGGTGGCGGCGTGATTCAGCGAAAAACACCGGAAATCGCAGAAAGTATTTTAGCACCTAAAGTCAAAGGCACTCTGGTTATTGATAGTATCCTCAAGAATGTTCAGCTAGATTTCTTTATTTTATGTTCGGCACGTACTGGCATACTAGGGGGATTTGGTCAGGTCGATTATGTTGCTGCAAATGCCTTTCTTGACGCTTTCGCTCATCATAAAACTAACCGAGATGGCAAATTTACCGTATCCATTGACTGGTGTGCTTGGCAGGAAGTGGGGATGGCAGCAGAGGCGGCTGTGCAACGTTCTGTCCAAACAAATAGATTTCCCAAACAAATTTTCAATGAAGAACTATTATCAACAGAAGGAATAGAAGTTTTTCGACGAATTCTAGCGAGTACGCTATCTCAGGTTATTGTATCAACCTACGAGCTACACAGTCGTGTTCTAATTGAGAACAAACAAAATAATGCTTTTAAACCTAAATCTTATTCTCAAAACATATCCAAATCACCTGATGTTGTTCCCAGGAATAACACTGAACAAACACTTGCTGAAATTTGGCAAGAACTTCTGGGAATTGAGGCGATCGCAATTCACGACAACTTCTTTGAGCTTGGTGGCGATTCACTTCTGATTGTCCAGGTTCGTAGCCAACTCCAAAAAAGACTCAACGTAAATATCACCATATCTGATTTTTTTGAATATCCAACTATAAATTCTTTGGTAGAAAATTTAATTCAAAAACAGGTTGATCGACCTGTAATTCAGCAGTTTCAGAAAATTGAAAGAGCTAAACGAGGAAATTCAAAACATATCTTGGAAAAAGTCAATCAAATTTCAGATCAACAAGTAGATTCTTTACTCGAAAAGATAGAAATAGTGTCTAAAAATGAATTTGAACAATGAAACATACTCCCGAAGATATCTCTTTGATTTCAACAGAAAAAAAACGTGAACTTCTCGCCCAACAGCTTGAAAACAAAGACTTTTTTCCTTTATCTTTTGCTCAACAAAGGCTGTGGTTCTTCGATCAATTAGAGCCTAACAACTCCTTTTATAACATCCCTCATGCCTTGCGCCTTACAGGTTCGCTGAATGCGATCGCACTAGAGCAAACCCTCAATGAAATTGTGCAACGTCACGAAGTCCTACGCACTAGTTTTATGACAGTAGAGGGGCAGCCAGTCCAAGTGATTGATCCAACCCTTACTTTTACTCTCCCGGTGGTAGACTTGCGGAAGTTTTCTCAAGTTGACCAAGAAGCCGAAGTCTTACGACTTGCTGCTGAGAAAGCACAGCAACCATTTAATTTGGCTAAAGCTCCATTGTTTAGAACTACTTTGCTGCAATTAAGTGAGCGAGAACAAGTGTTGTTGTTCACAGTGCACCACATTATTTTTGATGATTGGTCAATGATGGTACTCATCAAGGAGGTGGTAGCTCTTTACGAAGCTTTCAACTGTGGTTATCCTTCTCTACTTTTAGAACTCCCAATTCAATATGCAGACTTTGCTGTTTGGCAACAGCAGTGGCTACAGGGAGACGAGCTACAAACTCAGCTATCCTATTGGCAGCAACAGCTAAATGACGCTCCATCCATCATCAAGTTACCGACTGACCGGACTCGCCCTGTGATTCAGACCTACCGAGGCGCAAAACAGTCATTAATGCTGCCTCAATCTTTGACCCAAAAGCTGAAAGAATTTTCCCAGCAAGAAGGTGTCACTTTATTTATGACACTGTTAACAGCATTCAAGGTGCTGCTTTGCCGCTATACTCAGCAGAATGACATTTTGGTTGGTACTCCCACTGCCAACCGTAATCGTTTTGAAATAGAAGGGTTAATTGGATTCTTTGTCAATACCTTAGTTTTACGTACTGACCTGGGAGGGAACCCAAGCTTTCGAGAATTGTTGAGACGAGTTCGTGAGGTAACTTTGGGAGCATACTCTCATCAGGATTTGCCCTTTGAGTATCTCGTGGAAAAATTACAACCTGAGCGAGATTTAAGCCATAGTCCACTGTTCCAGGTGATGTTTGTACTGCAAAATGCCCCAAAAAATGAGTTTCAGCTATCTGGTATAACTCTGAGTTCCTTGAAATTAGAAAACCAAACAGCCCAGTTCGATTTGAGCGTAGATATTTTTGAAACTGAGTCAGGGCTAGGGGGGTGGTTTGAGTACAATACGGATTTGTTTGATGCCTCCACTATTACCAGGATGGTAAACCATTTCTGCAATTTGCTGTCAGGCATCGTCTCTAACCCAGAACAGCGCCTTTGGCAGTTGCCCATAATCACACAAGCTGAACGGCAACATTTGCTGGTGGAATGGAATAACACCCAAGTTGACTATCCTCAAGAGCAATGCATCCATGAGTTATTTGAAGCTACGGTGGAGCGATCGCCCGATGCTATTGCTGTAATCTTTGAAAATGAGCAGCTAACCTATCGAGAGCTAAACCACCGCGCAAATCAACTGGCAGATTATTTGCGTTCAGTGGGGGTCAAACCAGAGATATTAGTGGGAATCTGCGTGGAGCGTTCGTCGAAGACGTTGCCGAAGGCATCGCTCGAAATGGTAATTGGAATTCTGGGCATTTTGAAAGCTGGGGGGGCATACGTGCCGTTAGATCCATCCTACCCAAAAGAACGGCTAGCTTTAATATTAGATGATGTCAAACCTTTAGTATTGCTTACCCAAAAGCATTTGGTTGCAGAACTCCCCACATCTACGGCTCAGGTTGTGTGCCTAGACGAATGGCAACTGTACGCCCAGCACAGTCAGGAAAACCCTAGTAGCAATGTAACAGCCGAAAACCTGGCTTATGTAATTTACACTTCTGGCTCTACAGGAACACCCAAAGGCGTTTTGATTACGCATCAAGCTTTAGTAAACCACAGTATTGCTGCTGCCAAAACCTATGAACTGCAACCAGAAGATCGCATTTTACAATTTGCTTCTGTGAGCTTTGATGTAGCAGCCGAAGAACTATTTTCATCATGGTTGAGTGGTTCAACTGTAGTCATCCGACCCAACGAAATACTATTGTTTGCCCACTTTGGACAATTTTTGGTACAAGAAAAACTAACTGTCCTCAATTTACCAACAGCCTATTGGCATGAGTGGGTATCATACTTAGCTCAAACCAAAACATCATTACCGCCGACACTGCGCTTGGTAATTGTCGGAACTGAGCAGACTTTACCAGAGAAACTGGCGCTTTGGCAGAAAGTGGTAGGCGATCGCTTTGCGCATCCGCGCATCCGTTGGCTGAATGCTTATGGCCCAACTGAGGCAACTATTGGTGTCACAATTTATGAACCAGCTGAACCAGCTAGTTACCAAGAAAACCAACCCGCTGATTATGTGCCTGTTGGTCGTCCCATTGCTAACACCCAGGTCTATTTACTAGATAAACATTTGCAGCTTACACCCATAGGCGTACCAGGTGAATTGTATATTAGTGGTATTGGTATTGCTAGAGGCTACCTCAATCACCCTGAACTAACTGCCGAAAAATTTATTCCCAACCCTTTTGGCGAAAAATCGGGGATGCGCCTGTATCGCACTGGCGATTTAGCCCGCTACCTACCCAATGGGGATATTGAACTATTGGGACGCATCGACGAGCAAGTGAAAATTCGGGGCTTCCGCATCGAACCGAGCGAAATCTCAGCGAAATTACAGCAACACACTAAAGTACGCGAAGCTGCGGTAATAGCTAGAGAAGACAAGCATGGTGACGTATACTTAGTAGCTTATGTCAGCCCTGATTCAGAACAAGCCCTAACAAACACTGAACTGCGTAGCTTTCTTCAAGATCAGCTACCGCAATACATGGTGCCCTCAAGTTTTGTGATTCTGCCAACCTTGCCCCTGTTGCCAAACGGCAAGCTAGATAAGCGATCGCTACCTGCACCAAAAACACTACGCCCAGAATTGACAGCTGGTTTTGTGATGCCACAAACACAGATGGAACAAACCATTGCTACTGTTTGGCAAAAGGCTCTCAATCTTGAAAATATAGGTATTCACAATAACTTTTTTGAACTCGGTGGTCATTCATTACTCATGGTGAAAGTTCATAGCCAATTACGTGAACTATTCCCAATAGATTTATCATTGCTCGATATGTTTAGATACCCAACCATTAGCTCCCTGGCAGAGTTCTTTAGTCAAACTAAAAATCAAACATTATCTTTCAGAGAAACTAATATTCAAGTAGAAAAAATTACAAGTGGTAAATCTCAACAAAAAAAACGTCTACAAAAAATGAAGTCAATGATGAATAATCAAGGAGCTAATGAAGAATGAGTATCCCTATAGAAGCTGTTCATCATAATGGTTCAGAAATAGCAATTATTGGCATGGCAGGACGGTTTCCTGGAGCTAAAAATATTGATGAGTTTTGGCAAAATCTCCAAAGTGGTATAGAGTCAATATCTGTTTTTACTAATGAAGAACTGTTAGCTTTTGGGGTAGATGCAGCTACACTCAATAACCCAAACTTTGTCAAAGCACGAGCTATATTAGAAGATATAGAACTTTTTGATGCTGCCTTTTTTGGTTTCAATCCCAGAGAAGCCGAAATTACCGATCCGCAACACCGTCTATTTTTAGAATGCGCGTCTGTTGCCCTTGAAAATGCTGGCTATGACTCAGAAAATTACAAAGGTTCTGTTGGAGTTTACGCCGGAGCTAGCTTAAGTACTTACTTACTTGATATTTATTCAAACGAAGATATTATTAAATTTATCGATTCTCACCAACTGGCGATCGCAGGTGACAAAGATTACTTGACTACCCGCGTTTCTTACAAACTTAATTTAGAGGGGCCAAGTTACACTGTTCAAACCGCCTGCTCAACTTCATTAGTTGCTGTTCATTTAGCCAGTCAAAGCCTACTAAATGGGGAATGTGATATTGCTTTAGCAGGTGGTGTTTCCATAAGTTCTTCTAGAGGCTACCTTTACAAAGAAGGGGGAATTGGTTCTCCTGACGGACACTGCCGCGCTTTTGATGCTCAAGCACAGGGAACTGTTGGTGGCGAAGGTGTAGGCATTGTGGTTTTGAAGAGATTAGACGATGCTCTAGCAGATGGCGATACCATCCATGCCATCATTAAAGGTTCTGCTGTCAATAACGATGGATCTTTCAAAGTTAGTTACACAGCACCGCGTATAGACGGTCAAGCCAAGGTGATTAGAACTGCTCAAGTTGTTGCCGAGGTTGAACCCGAAACAATTACTTATGTTGAAGCTCATGGAACAGGAACATCATTAGGAGATCCGATTGAAATTGCGGCGTTAACACAAGCTTTTCGAGCCACCACAGAGAAGAAAAGCTTTTGCGCCATTGGCTCGGTGAAGACCAATATTGGACATTTAGACGCTGCTGCTGGGGTAACAGGTCTAATCAAAACCGTCCTAGCCTTGAAACATCAACAGATACCACCTAGTTTGCACTTTCAAGAACCATCACCGCAAATTGATTTTGCTAACAGTCCTTTTTATGTCAACACCAAACTTACCGAATGGACAACAAATGGTATTCCTCGCCGTGCCGGAGTCAGTTCTTTTGGGATTGGTGGGACTAATGCCCATGTAATTTTGGAAGAAGCCCCAGTTGTTCGGGAGCAGGGGAGCAGGGGAGGAAATATCATCTGTTGGTTCTTTCTGCTAAAACTAATACAGCTTTGGAAACTGCTACAACTAATCTAGTCAGTCATCTCCAGCAGTATCCTGAGTTGCACCTTGCTGATGTGGCTCATACCCTTGGTGTCGGTCGTCGAGCTTTCGAGCATCGCCGGATGGTGATCTGCCAAGACATGAATGATGCGGTGAAAGTACTTTCTACTTCAGATCCACAACGAGTATTCACCCACTACCAGCAGCCTTGCAATCGACCTCTAGTATTTATGTTTTCTGGGCAAGGAACACAGTACGTAAATATGGCTAGAGATATCTACGAGAGTGAGCCAACTTTTACACTTACAGTTGATCGTTGCTGTGAACTGCTGCAACCACATTTAGGTTTTGATCTACGCCATATACTGTATCCAAATGAGACACAGAACGCAAAAGCAACCGAGAAACTCCAACAAACATCTGTTGCCCAGCCAGCACTGTTTGTCATTGAATACGCCCTAGCTCAATTGTGGATGGCATGGGGTGTACACCCAGAGGCAATGATAGGTCACAGCATTGGGGAGTATGTGGCTGCTACTTTAGCAGGAGTTTTCTCATTAGAAGACGCCTTAGCGCTAGTCGCAATTCGAGGACGACTGATACAGCAACTTCCCAGTGGGGAAATGCTTTCTGTGCAACTTCCCGAACAAGAGGTACAACCCCTGCTAGATAGAGAACTGTCTTTAGCCGCAAGCAATGCGCCTTCGTACTGTGTGGTTTCTGGTGCAACTGAAGCAATTAATAGATTACAACAGCAGCTAGAAGCTAAAGGTGTAGCCTGTCGGAAGTTGCATACTTCCCATGCCTTTCATTCTCACTTAATGGAGCCAATTCTCCAGCCATTTACAGAGCAGTTACAAAAACTCCAGCTTCATCCCCCGAAAATTGCGTTTGTGTCTAATGTCAGTGGCAGTTGGATCACTGTAGCCCAAGCAACAGACCCCAAATATTGGGTAAAGCACTTACGGCAAACAGTGCGCTTTAGCGAAGGGATAACTGAGTTGCTCAAAACACCAGAGCGGATCTTTTTAGAGGTGGGCCCTGGAAGGACTTTAAGTACTTTTGTCAAGCAACATCACAAAGATCAATTGGTGGTACTGACTTCAATCCGTCATCCACAAGAGCAACAGTCGGATGTAGCATTTTTACTTAACTCTTTGGGGCAACTCTGGCTGTTTGGTATCAAAGTAGACTGGTCTGGTTTTTATGCTAACGAGCAACGTTATCATATTCCATTGCCGACCTATCCATTTGAGCGCCAACGTTACTGGATTGAAGCACAAAAACAGCTACGTTTAGGAGGACAATCTCAACCAAGACCAACCGCAACTGAGTTGATAAAATCTCTCGTAGAAGCTTGTCGGGTACTGGCTCGTGCTAACATCGCCACACTCGACGAGCAAACCTATTTGCTGAATAGGCAGTGTTTGGATCGTTTGTGTGCTGCCTACATAAACCTTGCTCTCCAGCGTTTAGGTGCTTTTAGCAACTCCAATGAGCAATATTCTTTTGAAAAGTTGTGTGAGCAATTTCAGATTATTCCTCGCTATCAACAATTGTTGTGTCGTTTTTTAGATGTACTTGTAGAGCAAGGTGATCTGCAACAAGAACAAAAATTATTTACAAACCTTGTTCCTTGTTCCACAGACTCTATTAATACTCTGGTAGAAGAAGTTAAAGTTAGATGCACAGATACACTGCATATTCTACATATCGTCCAGGAATGTGGTGAGAATCTGTCATCTGTACTGATTGGCGAAAAAGAACCGTTGGAGTTGTACTTTGCGGTTAAAAACAACAAACCAGAAATTGCAAATTCAGAATTGCCTTTAAATACCCATTTAAAAGGGATCATGCGAGCAAGCATGGAACAAGTAGTAAAATCATCACCACCAGATGTAAATCTGAGAATTCTAGAAATTGGTGGTGGACAGGGTATTGCGACGACAGAATTGCTCCCTGTGTTGCCATCTGAACGCACCAACTACACTTTTACAGATGTAAGTGGTTTGTTTTTGAATCAAGCTAGACAGCAGTTTAGCGCTTATCCATTTGTTGAATATCATTTTCTAGATATTGAACAACCGCCAAATGCACAAGGGTTCAACAGCCACAGCTTTGATGTGGTGGTAGCTGTTAATGTATTGCACGTAACCCGCAATATAACAAAAACCCTGGAGCATCTGCGATCGCTATTAGCTCCTGGAGGATTCCTGCTATTGTGGGAGATAACTCAACCACAATTAGACTTCGATATCACCGATGGTCTGTTAATGAATCCGTTAGAGGATGAAGGACGCAGCCGTGGTAATCCATTTTTATCACAGGAGCAATGGCAGGATGCACTACGTTCTCATGGGTTCGTTGCAGTAGAAGCTGTCTCGGAAACTGAAGCTTTCGGCGAACAGATTTTGGTGGCTCAGACTGCTGCATCGGTAACTGACTCAGTACCTACAGCATTTACAGTCACAAAGCAAAAAGCTCCTAAAGAGCAGTACCAAGACTTATTAAGTAAAAAGTCAGATATTGGTGACTGGTTTTACATTCCTTCTTGGAAACGTACTATGCCACCGCAGCCTTTTCAACCTGGACTTGGGGGGAAACCAGGATGCTGGTTAGTGTTTGTGGATGAGTACGGCTTGGGTGAAAGGTTGGTAAAACGACTAGTACTTGAGAACCAAGATGTTATTACTGTCAAATTTGGAGAGCAATTTCAGCAAAGTAGCGAATATCCTCAACGCACATATACGATTAACCCTGAAAAAGAAGATGATTACAACACCTTGCTCAGAGAACTTCGGACTTTGGGTAAAATTCCAAAAAGGATTGTTCATCTGTGGAGTGTGACATCAAATAGTTACACAAACTCAGCAATTGAAGCTTTAGGCTGGTCGAGTTTATTGTTTTTGGGGCAGGCGATTACAAAAAATAATCAAACAGACGCTTTAGAAATTAGCATTATCTCCAACAATTTACAAGAAGTAACAGGTTCAGAAATACTGTGTCCAGAAAAGGCACTAGTTCTCGGAACTTGTAAGGTTATGCCACTGGAATATCCAAATATAACCTGCCGCAGCATTGATATTGTAGTTCCTGTAGACATTGGAGAAGAACTCATTACATCTCTAATCTCAGAACTCACGACCCCCACATCCGACCAGATTATTGCTTATCGTGGGCGTAATCGCTGGGTACAAGATTTTGAACCTGTTCAACTACATCAAAGAAATTTCCACCTCAGAGAAAAGGGAGTATATCTAATCACTGGTGGATTAGGGGGTGTCGGTCTGCTGCTGGCAGAATATCTAGCACAGACCGTACAGGCAAAGCTGATATTAGTGGGGCGTTCAGCTTTTCCCGACCAAGATGAGTGGTCTGAATGGTTATCAACTTATGACCAGCAGGATAGGGTCAGCCAAAAGATCCAAAAATTGCAGGCGATGAAGGCATTAGGTGCAGAGGTAATGGTAGTTAGCGGCGATGTTACCAACCTTGACCAGATGTCAGCAGTGCTTAAAAAGGTCAATCAGCGATTTGGTGAGATTCATGGAGTAATTCATGCAGCCGCAGTCTACGGGGGAGGAATGATACAACTCACCACAAAAGAAACTGTAGCAAGTTCTATAGCACCGAAAGTACAAGGAACACGAGTACTTGAAACTCTCTTCCAGCAAAGCCAGCTAGACTTCTTTATACTTTGCTCATCACTAAGTTCGTTTGTTGGCGCACCTGGAATGGTAGATTATACTGCTGCAAATGCCTTCCTAGACACCTTCGCTCACTACAGTGCATCTAAATATGAGACATGGAAATTTATTAAGTCTATCAACTGGGATAGGTGGAACAGTGTAGGAATGGCAGTCGCTGTTGAAGCACGACATCAGGAAATCACAGGAGAAGAGTTGACAGGAGGAATGACCTCTTTTGAAGGCATTGAAGCGTTTAAACGTATTTTATGTAGTAGCACAGTTTCTCAGGTTATCGTCTCAACACAAGATTTTCCCAGCCTAATTAAGCCAAAAGAATCTACTCAGTCCTTAGAGGAAAAATTAGCCCAGCTAAGTCAATCTAAACCAACTCATCCCCGCCCTAATTTGGCGAATGCTTATGTTGCTCCTGGCAATGAAATTGAGCGAACCCTTGCTGAAGTTTGGCAACAACTTCTAGGTATTAAACAGGTGGGCATTCATGACAACTTCTTTGAGTTAGGAGGAGACTCTTTATTTGCTACTCAATTAGTTTCTCAACTGTGCAAAACTTTCCAAGTAGAACTTTCTTATGCAAGCTTCTTTGACAGCCCAACTGTGGCTGAGTTAGCTGAAGTTATTGTCCACAAACTGACTGAGCAGATAAATTCACAAGAATTGGCTCAAGCCTTAGCAGATATGGAACAACTATCAGAAGATGAGGTGCAGGCAATAATTGCTTCGCAAAACGAAGTCACTCATAAGTGAAAATATGAACAACATAAATACTTCTTTAACATGCCATCTAGGAATAACGATCCCAGAAAATTGTGGTGTCAGGGTTGATGATGAGACACAAAATTTGAAAAAAGAGATATTTTATTTTTTGATAATAGTTTTGAACACGAAGCATGGAATAAAAGTCAGGAAGAACGAGTTATTTTATTATTAGAGCTATATCACCCAGAACTGACAAAGCTTGAGAAGGGTTTCTTACAGTTTATCTTTACTATTTGATTTAATGATTATGTTTTAATTTTTGAAACTAACATGCATTGGCTTTTCCATTGGTATGGTGAACTAACAGCAGATTATAATGTTATGTAATTGCCAAAAAAATACACACTTCGTCAATAAAATAGAGATGATTATACAATTACCAACTTATTTATATGAAGTTATGAAATTTTCTTTAGTTACAATTGCGTTGATTGTTATTACCCGCTTAGTAATATATCTGTTAAAGAGAACGTGGCGCAAGACTAAATGTAAATTAGTATGGACGCCAATTTCTGCTGTTGAACGTCGTAGTAACCTCTCATATGATGAATTTATCAAGGAGTATGCATCTGTTGGTAAGCCAGTTATCATCACTGACGCTATGAAAGACTGGACAGCTACAACAAAGTGGACTTTTGATTTCTTCAAGTCAGAGTGCGGAGCAATCGAGTGTGTCGTGAAAGAAAACAATCAGTACACAGAGAGTGTAATGTCTATTGCTGATTATATTGATTATATGGCTACTAATAGGGACAGAAATTTGTACTTGGCTAACTGGTTTATTTCTTATCATCCAAATCTTTTACAAGACTATAAAGAACCGATTTACTTCCCTAATTGGTTACTGAGACTTCCAAAAAAGCTTCTGAGAAAATATGAACTAGACAACCCAGAACTCTTTATAGGTAATAAAGATACATCAGTGGGTCTTCACAAAGATCCTACTAATGGTTCTGCATGGTTAGGAATGATTAGAGGAAGAAAACAAATAGTCTTATTCACTCCAGATCAACAAGAGTTTTTGTACGATGGCAAAGTTGACGTTTTCAACCCAGATTTAGAAAAGTTTCCACTATATATTAATACAAATCCAGTGGAAGTCATATTAGAAAGAGGAGAAATTTTATATATTCCTATAAATTGGTGGCATCATGTAAGGAATCTCGAAGATAGCATTGCTTTGGGAAGTCTCTTACTAAATGAGTGGAACTCAGAATTATTTTTTAAATCAATTAGTGAAAAATCTCCTATTAAAGGTCATATTTTACCGTTGATTTTAGAATTTCCGTGGCTAGGTAGAACTTTATTTGCTATTGGTGTAATTTAAACTGCAAAAATAGTTTGTATATATAGTTGTGCAAAATTTGGTAAGCCTATAAGCATCACTAACCTGAAGAAAGATTGGAAAGCAATGACGAAATAGATTTGAGATTTCTTAAGTTCAGAGTGCGAGTTACTGTAATTATTTGTGAAACAAGACAAAAAAGCAAGCAACAATAATTATCTTGGTCATACTTGAGGGCTAAATGATGGTTAAGCAATCTTTCAAAATGACTTTTTTTCTTTTGTTACTAGAATTATTAAAGCTATTTTATCCCAAGGGAAATATTCATCGCTTTAAATGTGCTATCGAGTCTTATATAACCTTATTAGAGGAATCCACCTCTAATCCTGATCAAAAAATGAGTAATTTTTTATATCCTGGTATTACTCATAAACCCTGGTATGCTCCACAAGAGCATGATATTTTAAATTTCGTAAATAATAGCCTTCAACAAGGATTCAGTGATGTAGAAAATGAGTGGTTAACTTATGTTTCATCGGGGTATAATATTGTATCTAGGTTCAATGCTAACAATCTCTTTGCATCCGTCAAAGAAGATGATTGGAAAGCATACTTAGTATGGGAAGGGGGTAACTTTACACAGATAGGTCTTTCTCATTTTCCTAGAACAGTTGATATCTTATCTAAATTGGAACCTTTTTTATATCCTTTCGGACATATAGAGTTTTATGTGATGAAGCCTGGAGTTGTCTTACCGCCACACACAGATCATATCAATACCTCTCTAACATGTCATTTAGGAATCATAATTCCAGAAGATTGTGGGATAAGTGTCGGCAAGGAAACACGAGGTTGGATTAGAGGAAAGACTTTATTTTTTGATGATAGTTTTGAACACGAAGCATGGAATAAAAGTCAGAAAGAGCGAGTGGTATTATCATTAGACTTATATCATCATGAACTAACAAAAATTGAAAAAACTCTATTAAAGTTGGTGCTGAAGCATTTAACTTTTTCATCTGAAGAAGGTGGATTAAATCAAATGCAAGATACACAGTACGAACAAAAAGTGTTGAATAACCAAGTACTCTAATGGGTATGGAATAACAGCACTAATAAACGCCAAAATTACATTTAATTTATTGTATATATAGGTTTGGCGAATATGAGTGATCTTTCGCAACGGATTGCCGATCTTTCTCCAGAAAAACTGAAGCTTCTTGCACAACGCCTTCACAAAAAAAAAGAAAGCGTCTTCTCACGATCGCAGCAAATAATTCCTCAAAGTCGAGAATTAAACTCATTTCCTCTATCCTTTGCCCAGCACAGGTTGTGGTTCCTCGACCAGTTACAACCTGGGAATAGCGCCTACAACATCTCTCAACCCATGCGTCTTGGAGGATGGCTGAATGTGGCGGCGCTGGAGCAAAGCTTCAAAGAAGTTGTGAAACGTCACGAAGTTTTAAGAACTAGATTTACAGTGGTTGATGGACAACCTCTTCAAGTTATTGCTCCGAGTTTGAGGTTTACGCTACCAGTGGTAGATTTACAAGAACTCTCTCAAAATCAGAGGGAGGCTGAAGTGTTGCGACTGGCTAGTGAAGAAGCCCAACAGCCATTTGACCTAGCCAAAGGCCCTTTGTTGCGAGTTACTCTACTGCAACTAGCGGCGGCAGAATATGCATTATTATTGACGATGCATCACATTGTTGCAGATGGCTGGGCTATAGGTGTGCTGATTCGTGAGATTGCAGATTTGTACAAAGCTTTCTCTGTTGGCAAACCATCACCGCTTACGGAACTATCCATCCAGTATGCAGATTTTGCTGTTTGGCAACGACAGTGGTTACAGGGACAATTAGAAACTCAACTTGCTTACTGGCAGCAGCAACTAGGCGGTATACCTGTTGTGGAACTCCCTAGCGATTTCCCCCGCTCAACTATCCAGACTTTCTCTGGAGCAAGGGAACCCCTAGTATTACCCAAAACTTTATGCGATCGGCTCAAGACTCTAAATCAGCGGCAAGGCATCACATTATTTATGGTACTGTTGGCAGCATTTGGGACTTTGCTGCACTGGTACACCGATCAAGAAGATATTGTTGTTGGTACTGATATTGCTAACCGTAATCAAGCCGAGACTAAAGAATTGATCGGGTTCTTTGCTAACCAGTTAGTATTACGTACAAATTTATCGAAAAATCCTACTTTTCTAGAATTATTAGAACGAGTCCGTGAAATGACTCTAAAAGCTTATGCTCACCAAGATTTGCCCTTCGACAAACTGGTAGATGCTCTAAATCCAAAACGGGAATTGAATCGCACACCACTATTTCAAGTCAAACTTGTTTTGGAAAATACCCAAACTCCATCTTTAGAACTTCCAGGTTTAACTATCAGTTCATTGAAAGTCGAGAACAAAACAGTGCAGTTTGACTTGCTGTTGGAGTTAAACGAGACAGAGCAGGGACTATTTGGTATCTGGGAATATAGCACTGACTTATTTGAACGGGACAGCATTGTGCGGTTATCGAAAAATTTCGCAACACTTCTAACCGAGATTGCGACACACCCAGAAGTTAAATTGAGCGAGTTAAAAGCAGTTCTCAATCAACTAGACAAGCAACAGCATCTTGCTAAAGAAGAAGTTTATCAAAATACTATCCAGCAGAAATTAATGAATGTTAAACGCAGAGCTAATAGTAGACAATCAACATCAGGAAATACAAATCATGACAAAAATTGAATCTTTAGGTTCTGTGAGACGTAAAGCTGTCAATATATCTCCAACAGATTTAATAAAAACTGAGTTTATCCAGCCAGGAAATAATTTTCCTTTAGTGATCAAGCCTAGTATGAAGGGAGTGGATCTGCAAAACTGGGCAAAGAATAATCGGGAATTTTTGAAAACTCAATTATTACAATATGGAGCAATACTATTTCGGGATTTTAAAGTTAAGTTAATAGAAGAATTTGAGCAAATCATCGCCGCGATTTGTAAAGAAGCGATGGAGTATCGTTATCGGGCATCTCCAAGAACTCAAGTAGGTGGGAGAATTTATACTTCAACTGATTACCCTGCGGAGCAAAGTATCTTTCCTCACAATGAACACGCTTACTCGCCTACCTTTCCGTTGAAAATATTCTTTTTTTGTATGAGTCCAGCAGCGGCGGGAGGAGAAACTCCGATTGGTAGTTGTCGAAAAGTGTTTGAGCGGATTCATCCTACCATACGCGATCGCTTCATTCAAAAGAAAGTTATGTATATGCGTAACTTCGGTGATGGATTTGGTCTTCCTTGGCAAACTGTATTTCAAACAACAGATAAAACTAAGGTAGAAGAGTATTGCAAAACCAATGGAATTGAGGTTGAATGGAAGGCAGATAATCGCTTAAGAACTCGCCAAGTTGGGCCAGCTATTCTCAAACATCCCCAAACAGCTGAAATGGTCTGGTTCAATCACGCAACTTTTTTCCACGTCTCCACATTGGAATCAACAATCCGCGATTCCTTGTTGACAAATTTGTCAGAAGAAGACCTACCTACTAACACATATTATGGGGATGGTTCTGCAATTGAGCCATCAGTCTTAGCTGAACTACGAGCAGCTTATCAACAGGAAATGGTTACTTTTTCTTGGGAAAAAGGAGATGTATTGATGCTAGACAATATGTTATCAATACATGCCCGTCAGCCATTTGTCCCTCCCAGAAAAATTTTAGTTGGAATGGCTGAACCTTATACACCCCAAAACATTTAATTAATACAGAGGTATAAATATGCAAGTAGAAAATATGGAGGGGTTTAGACTTTCACCTCAGCAAGAGCATCTCTGGTTACTACAACAAATTGATCAAAGTTGGGCTTATCGTAGCGATTGTGCAATTTTGATTGAAGGTAATGTTAACATCAATAATCTAGAATTGGCATTGCAAGATGTTGTTGATCGCCATGAAATTCTTCGCACCAGTTTTATATGTCTGCCTGGTATGACTATTCCAGTGCAGGTAATTACAGATAGCAAAGTAATATTAGAAGAAAATTATGATATTAGTGATTTGAACCCTCAAGAACAGGAGGCAAAAATTGAAGTAATTTTTCAAGAATTTAAACAGCAAGTTTTTGATTTTGAACAAGGTTTAATTTTACATACATCCCTGGTGACTATTTCGCCAGAAAAATATTTATTATTTATTAGTTTGCCTGCTCTCTGTGCAGATAGTGTTAGTCTCAACTGTTTATTACAACAACTGACTATTTCCTACTTAGGAAATTTGGATGAAGAATTATCTGAGGAGCCACTACAGTATGCAGATTTTTCGGAATGGCAAAATCAAATATTGGAAGCAGAAGAAACGCAAATAGGAAGAAAATATTGGCAACAGCAAGACTTATCTGCTGTTACACATCCCAAGTTGCCTTATGAAAAACAGATATCTGAAAATCACAAATTTCAACCAAAATTAGTAAATTCAATTATTGCCCCGGAATTAATAGCTAATATTGAAGTATTAGCCGATAAGTATAATACTTCTGCTTCTATATTTTATCTAACTTGCTGGGTGGTTCTGTTCCAGAGACTGAGCGGACAATCAGAGATGATCGTTGCTACGGGAGTTGATGGCAGAAAATATGAAGAACTCAAAGGAGCATTAGGACTTTTTGCCAAATATTTACCACTTAATTGTCATTTAGAAGATAACTTTCGATTCAGTCAAATTTTGCAGCAAATTCATGAATCTGTAGAATCTATCTCCAAATGGCAGGAGTCTTTTACTTGGGAACAAATATTAGGAGTAGAGACTAAATCAGATATTTTGCCTTTTATACCTGTGGGCTTTGATTTTGTTGAAGAACATACAAAGCATTGTGCAGGTAATCTATCGTTTTGCATTCACAAGCTTTATAGTTGCACTGAGCGTTTCAACATAAAACTATCTTGTAGATACAAAGATGATTTTTTAAGTGCAGAATTTTATTATGACTCTAACCTATTTTCTGAGCATGATATTGCCGATTTAGCAGAGCAATTTCACAAGTTATTAGAAAGTGCCACATATCATCCAGAAGCTGCAATCAGTGAATTAGAAATTTTAAGCGATCGCACCCGACATCACCTCCTATTTGAGTTCAATCAAACACAGGCTGATTATCCACAAGATAAGTGTATTCACCACTTATTTGAAGAACAAGTAGAGCGGATACCAAACAATATTGCTATTACATTTTCTGACCAGAAACTTACCTATCGTGAACTAAACGCTCGTGCCAATCAAATGGCTCACTACCTCCAAAGGTTAGGAGTTGGAAAAGAGGTATTGGTGGGAATTTATGTCGAGCGATCGCTCGAAATGATTGTTGGTATTTTGGGCATTCTCAAAGCTGGTGGAGCTTATATTCCAATCGATCCAAATTATCCATCAGAGCGTTTAGCCTTCATATTAGAAGATACCAAAACACTAATATTATTGACTCAACAACGACTACTTTCAGTTTTACCAACCCACAACGTCCAAACAATTTGCTTGGATACAGCTTGGGATATTATTGCTCAGGAAAGTCAAGAAAATCTCACCCTCAAAACCCATAGTGAAAACTTAGCTTATGTCATTTATACCTCTGGCTCTACAGGTAAACCCAAAGGAGTGCAGATTGCACATCGCCATTTAGTAAACTCTACAACTGCTCGGATTACTTACTATCAAGAACCTGTTAGCAGCTTCTTATTACTTTCTTCCTTTGCTTTCGATAGTTCTGTGGCGGGTATTTTTTGGACTCTTTGTTCTGGAGGAATTCTTTGTCTTCCCCAAGAAGGGTTGCAATTGGACATCCCAAAATTATTAGAGTTAATTGTCCAAAATCATGTCTCCCATTTATTAAGCCTTCCATCTCTGTATACTATTTTATTGGAGGAGGCAAAACCCGAACAATTAGCATCACTTCGCACCGTCATTGTTGCCGGTGAATCTTGTCCAGCAGAGTTAGTAGAACGTCATCACCAATTGCCATCAAAACCATCTTTATTTAATGAGTATGGGCCAACAGAAGGCACAGTTTGGAGTAGTGTATATCATTGTCGTTTTCAACAAATAAAAGGGCAAGTATCGATTGGTCAACCCATTGCTAATACGCAGATTTATCTACTTGACTCTCATTTGCAACCTGTTCCTATTGGCGTTATTGGTGAAGTTTATATCAGTGGTGATGGTTTAGCTAGAAGCTATCTCAATCAAGCTGCCTTAACTAGCGAAAAGTTTATTCCTAACCCATTTAGCGATCGCCCTGGAATGCGCCTTTACAAAACGGGAGATTTAGCTCGTTATCAGAGCGATCGCAACATTGAATTTCTGGGAAGGCTTGACCAGCAAGTTAAAATCCGGGGTTATCGTATTGAACTGGGAGAGATTGAGGCGGTACTAAGTCAACATCCAGAGGTGCGGGAGGTTGTAGTTATAGTCCAAAGGCAGGAACTAGATATGCGCCTCGTGGCATATATGGTTCCCAACCAGCAGCCAGTTTCTCTCATTAGTGAACTTCGCCGCTATTTGTTGGATCATCTACCTGAATATATGATCCCGTCAGCCTTTGTTCTGCTCAAGGAAATGCCACTGTTGCCTAACGGCAAGGTAGATCGTCGAGTGCTACCCGATCAGCCACAGCTGAATCTGGAAGAAAACTTTGTGGCTCCTGAGACTGAACTTGAGCAAACTATTGCTATAATTTGGCAAGAAGTACTCCACGTTGAGAAAGTAGGCATTCATCACAATTTCTTCGATCTCGGCGGTCATTCATTGCTGATGGTTCAGATACACAGCAAACTGTATCAAACTCTGAATAAAGATATATCAATTGTTGAAATGTTTCAATATCCAACTATTAGTGCGTTGGCGAAACATTTAAATCAACAATTAACAGAAAAGCCTGATTTGCAACCAAGTCATGATTTAGTTAAGACTCGTAGAGAATCCAAGAAGCAACAAAGACAACTCCGACAAAAACATCAAGGAAAAAGCCAGTAGGAGGAGGCTACGATGAATCAACCAAATACATTTGATAGCCTCGATGAAATAGCGATCGTTGGGATGAATGGTCGTTTTCCTAAAGCTAAAAATATCGAACAGTTTTGGCAGAATCTCCGAGATGGTGTCGAGGCAATTTCTTTTTTCAGTGATCAAGAATTGTTGTCTTCTGGCATTGACCCAGCGACGCTGAGTCAACCTCAGTATGTAAAAGCAGGATCTGTATTAGAAGATATTGAGTTATTTGATGCTGCATTCTTTGATTTTTCTGCGAAAGAAGCCCAAATCACTGACCCACAACACCGTTTATTCCTGGAGTGTGCTTGGGAAGCTCTTGAAGGTGCTGGCTACAATTCTGAAATATACGCAGGTCGGATTGGTGTTTACGCTGGTGTAAGTCTAAATACGTACTTTTTGACAAACCTTTATACACAACCCAAAATTATAGAATCAGTGGGCAGTTACCGAATTTCGATTGGCAATAGTCCAGATTTTCTGCCTACATATATCTCATATAAATTAAATTTCAAGGGGCCAAGCATTAACGTCCAAACTGCTTGCTCGACTTCATTAGTTGCCGTTCATTTAGCTTGCCAAAGCTTACTAAATGGCGAAAGTGACATCGCTTTGGCAGGTGGTGTTTCGATTCAAGTGCCACATAAAACTGGTTATCGCTATCAGCAAGGGGGAATTATGTCTCCCGATGGGCACTGCCGTGCTTTTGATGCCAAAGCCCAAGGAACTATTAGCGGCAACGGTGTGGGTATTGTAGTTCTCAAGCGGCTAGAAGATGCTTTAGCAGATAGAGATTGTATTCATGCTGTGATTAAAGGTTCAGCTATTAACAATGATGGGTCTTTGAAAGTTGGTTTTACGGCTCCTAGTGTAGATGGGCAAGCAAAAGTAATTGCCGAGGCCTTGGCAATGGCTAGGGTTGAATCTGAGACGATTAGCTATGTAGAGACTCATGGCACCGGTACAGTTTTAGGCGATCCGATTGAAATCGCCGCGCTGACACAAGCTTTTCGCCCCACAGATAAAAAGAACTATTGTGCGATCGCTTCAGTAAAAACCAATATCGGACACCTAGATGCGGCGGCTGGTGTTGCTAGTTTAATCAAGACTGTTCTCGCACTCAAACACCAGCAGATACCACCCAGCTTGCACTTTCAGCAGCCCAATCCCCAGATTGATTTTGCTAACAGCCCCTTTTATGTTAACCACAAGCTTTCACAATGGAAGTCAAACGGTACTCCTCGGCGTGCGGGGGTTAGTTCCTTTGGGATTGGTGGTACTAATGCTCATCTGATTGTTGAAGAAGCCCCGATGGGACGGCAGGGGGGCAGAGGGGCAGAGGGG
>CAXUOL010000027.1:0-22714 GCA_964252435.1 uncultured Nostoc sp. | reverse complement strand
AGGTAATCTTCATTGAGCGCGAATAAAACCTGATTGATACACGCCACACTGCGGAAACAACAACCTGCTGCGTAAACAACATCATCGCGTGCAATCGCCTTTTTTGCGACCAACAGCGAGAAACTTATTTCCCAGGCGAAAGTATCAATAGTTGCCTGTTTCAGCCCAACTGGATAGGGCTTTGTTTTTACCTTCAAAGCTTCTAAAACACCATCGGGGTCGTAAAGTGCCTGACAAATAGCAATTTCCCCCATATAAATAGAGGACACAAAGCCATGAGGGTGTCCTGGTTGATAATCAATAGTAATGCGTCCTATATGGCAATCATCAATGACACGATTGACCTTCGCCAAATCGCGATATAGAAAATCTACACCTACACCTTCTACCACAAGCCAACCGCCGCCGTTAATCCACTTTCCCCATTCACCAATCGCAGTAATCAAATTTACGCGATGGTTATCATCAAGCTCACAGGCGAGGCGATTTAGAGCAATTAAATCGGGCGGGTTTTCTGGATTATAATAAATCCCCAAATCCACATCTGACTTTAGGGTATGGTTGCCCCGTGCCCGTGAACCACCCAGTGCGATCGCTGTAATTCCCTCAATTGACCGCAAACTTGAAACAATATGGTTGATGAATTGAGGCGATTCTTTATTCATAGATTTTTGCATTGCTGCCATAAAGTTTAACCAAATAAATCTGTAAACTAAATGATCTCTATCATCTACTCCGAGAAATTCTTTCAATATGATTTAACCCGCCTATTTACTTGCTTGTTGTGTAGAATCTGTGCCATCGGTCTTCAGCTGACCATCTTCCATATAAATGATGCGATCGGCAATATCGAGGATGCGGTTATCGTGGGTAACTAGCAAAATCGTACAGCCTTGTTCTTTGGCTAGCTTCTGCATTATTTCTACGACATCGCGCCCAGATTTTTTGTCGAGTGCAGCAGTGGGTTCATCTGCTAAAACAATCTTAGGATGGCTAACTAAAGCACGAGCGATCGCTACCCGTTGTTTTTGCCCTCCAGATAGTTTTTCTGGGTAATAATTTACACGATCCCCTAAACCGACAGTTTCCAAAATGGCGATCGCTTTGGCGTCAATATCCTGATTCAAAAAATTGTCATGCAACTCTAGGGACATTCGCACATTTTCTCTCGCTGTCAAAAAAGTCATCAAGTTATGCGCCTGGAAAATATAGCCAATCTGGCGACGAAGCTTTGTTAATTGCAGCTTTTTAGCACCACGAATTTCCTCCCCTAAGATTTTGAGACTACCATCTTGAGCAGAACGCAGTCCACCCATCAGGGTCAATAGGGTAGTTTTCCCCGATCCTGAGGGGCCAGTCATAATTACGATTTCCCCAGCCTTAATCTCCAAATTAATGTTGAATAATACTTGTTTACGAAGCGCACCTTCACCAAAGTAGTGGTTTAGGTTACTGATAGAAATCACGGATTCTGAAGCAGAAAGCGTTGAGTTGGAATTTACTGGTAAAGATTTTTGCAACATAGGATTTTATAAAGAGTTTTAGATGAATAGACTACAGTTCAAGCGGGGAGTGGGGAGATGAGGGAGATGAGGAGATAAACAAAACTCTTAACTCCTAACTCCTAACTCTTAACTCTTAACTCAGCACTCCTAACGCCCCATGCCCAATGCCCCCTTCAACTAAAAAACATCAGCAGGGTCAGCAGATCGTAGTTTTCGCATTGCGATCGCCCCAGAAACACTACACATGATCACGGTCAAAATCCAAACCTGGATCGCCCGTTCCATTTTCATGAAAATGGGAAGCATTGTAGCAGCATAGGTGACTTGATACAATCCAAAAGAAAGGATGAATCCAGGCAAAAAACCTAAGATAGCCAATAACAATGCTTCTTGAATTAGAACTCCCAAGAGATAGTTATCGGTGTATCCCATTGCTTTGAGGGTGGCGTATTCTGGCAAGTGGTCAGAAACATCAGAGTAAAGGATCTGGTAGACAATCACAATGCCAACGATAAACCCGACTCCAGTACCTAAACCGAAAATGAAACCAATGCCAGTACCGGCTTCCCAGTAAGTTCTCTCCACTTTGGCAAACTCTTCTGGAGTCAATACTCTGACATCTTTAGGTAGTCCATTGACAAGTTGCGATCGCACTGTTTCAGAATCGGCATCTGGTTTCAGCGTGATTAACCCAACTTCGATGCGATCGGGTTTACGCTCTGGGAATAGTTGGAGAAAGGTAGAGTCACTGGCGATTACATTACCATCGGCAGCAAAGGAAGCACCATCAGTAAACAAGCCTTTAACAAAGACGGCTTTACTATTGAGTTCCGTGTCAAATTTACCTGTTTTCTTAAAGATATCGCCAACTGCCCCGTATTCTGGACGACCTGCTTGGTCAAACATAACTTGATACAACTGTTTAAGGTGATCCTGATTTTGTTTAATTTCGGGCGATTTGAAAGCAGGTTGTACCGGATCAACACCCCAAACCAAAATGGCACGCTCAAGACGTGTTTCAGGATTTCGCCACTGTCCAGTGCTGATGTAGACAGCATTAACTGACTGAACACCTTCATAACCTAATGTTTGATATAGTCGCTCTCTGGAAAAGTTTTTTACAGAAAACAAAGTTTGAAATTGGGGACTAATTAAAACCAAATCTGCCTGTAAATTGCGATGAGGTTTCACAGCTGCATCAAAAAGCGCACTTTCAAATCCCAACTGGATAAACATCAGCATATCGGCAAAGGTAATACCTGCGACTGCAACAGCCAGACGGGTTTTTTCTTTCATTAACTGCCGCCATGCTAGCGGCGTTTTGCGAAATAGTTTGAGAAACATATTGAAGAAACCCTTTAATAACTGAGTATGTCAGATTGCTGTTCAAGCTGGCGCTCTCGCATTAACAAAAATAAGGGAAGACCTAAAGAAACACCAACCAAAAGATTACAGGCAATATAAACCCAGAGATTTTGCATTTTAAGACGTGTCCCTTCCCAAAATACGAATGTCCACAAAACTAGCGATGAAACAATAACATCCATGCCAAAAAAACCAGAAATTTTGTTGGCAAAGAGTTGTTCAAAAAACAGCTTTATATCAAGACTATGCTCTAAAATAAATGGAACAAACTGAGAGTAAGGTAGAACAAAGCCAAGTATACAAAGCAGAAGGTATATGACTTTAACCATGATTGAATTCACCCTATAAAAGATAATGGAATACACCAGACAGTGAACAACAACTCTATATTTCAATTGCTGTCTGTACCTGTAAGTTGGTGAAACCTGCAACTCGCTTGCTGTCTTCAGGATTGAGGCGAATTTTCACCTCAACTACTCGGCTATCAAGGTTCTCCCCTGGTTGGTTGCTGAAAACGTTTTGTCTATTTACCTGCAAACCAATTTGGGCAACGGTTCCTCGCAATTCACTGGCAAATGCCTGACTGCTAATCACTGCCTGTTGTCCTAATTTCACTTTACCGATATCGGTTTGATAAACTTCTGCGACTGCCATCATCTGATCTGTTTGGGCTAAGTCTGCAATGCCAGAATCACTAATTTTTTCTCCGACTCGCGTATGAATTTTGATGATCTGTCCCGCCATCGGTGCTTTAATGTAAGCACCCACCAATTCGGTTTGGGCATGTTTGAGTGTAGCGATCGCATTTTCAACTTCTGTCTTGGCTGCGGCTACATCTACAGGTCGAACTTCTGCAATGCTGGTCAGCGTGGCTTTAGCTTCACTAACTTGCTTGCTACCAGTGGCATTAGTACGGGCGAGTGCTGCTTTGGCTTCAGCTAATTGTTTGCTAGCAGTGGTGTTTATCCGGTTGAGAACTGCTTTGGCTTCGTCTACTTGCTGTTTAGCAGTTTCTACCGTTAAGCCCTTACTATCGTACAAAGAATTAGAAACTGCTCCTTGAGAATATAGCTGCTGATAACGTTGATATTCGGCTTCGGCATTTTTGAGTTCTGCCTCTAGCTTCTTAATGGTTGCCTGTTGCGCTATTCTGTCTCCTGACCACTGTGCCTCTATGCGGAATATCGCTTCCTGTTGCGCTGTTTTGTCTCCTTGGGATTGGGCCTGAAGACGTTCAACGCTTGCCTGCTGGGCGTTAATTTCTCCTGCTTTGGCTCCTGCTTGCACTTGAGCGAGTTTAGCTTGGGCAACTCTGACTTGTTGTTGGGCTTGTAATACAGCAGTTTGCAAGCGATCGCGGGCATCTAAAATTGCTACCATCTGTCCGGCTTTAACGCGATCGCCCTCTTGGACTAGAATTTTCGCAATGCGATCGCCATCCAATGCCAAGGGCGCAAACAAGCTAATTACCTCAGCCTCCGGTTCTAGTCGTCCTAACGCAGCCACTTTTTGACTTTTGGGCGTGGTTTCTACTGGCTCAGATTTCTCAGCTTGACCAACTAACCCAAACTGAGAAATCCCATAAACAACAATTCCACCTGTAATAACAGTAGCTGCAATTACTAATGCAATTAACCCTTTATTGGAAGCTTTTTTTAACAGCTTTTGAACCATCTTTTTTACTCTCCTCAAAAATTATTTTGTTTACTGAGTTAATGGTGGTAGTAACTAATTTTTAGCTATCAATAAATATCAGATAATTGATAATTGTTAGATATGAAGATTTTGCAACTTATTTAGGTATCAAATCTAACTCCTAACTATTGTCCTATGTTGCGGCAAATATGCCGTGAGCATTTTGCCTAATAACGCACATTGTTCCATAAAATCAATTGTTTCATCACCCCATAACTTTTCCAGAATTAAGCCATTGACAAAGCTCAAGACAAAGGAAGCCAATATCGGATCTTGAATACCCACAAAAGCGCAGGCAGCTTGCTGATAACGTTGATTAGTCCGCTTAAAAACACTATTACTTAACATTTCCTTAGAGTCTTGATGTTGACAAAAATCAATCCAAATATAAGTCCATTTAATGAAGTAATCCTCGTTTTTCACTAGATATCTTCCTAGTGCTTCCATTCCCTCTTGTAGTGTTTGCGCTCCTTCCAATTCAGCCAATGCTGCACTTAAATCTTGCTCACATATTTCTTGGGCCAATTGCTCAAATAGAGCTTGTTTGCTAGGAAAATAGTGGTACAACGTACCAGTAGAAACCCTTAATCCTTCAGCTATCTGGCGCATAGTGATGGAACCATAGCCTTTTTGAGCAAATAAATCAAAGCACTTGTTAAGCAGTTCTTTACGGTATTGCTCATGGTCAACAATCTTAGGCATGACTTAGAAGATTTATATCGAACAATCGTTATAGTTTACTTTAGCATGTTTACTGCTGGTATGTAAAAGCACAGTTAATTGATGTAAATCGAACATGCGTTATAGTTTAATCTAGTTTTGGCCTAGATGTAATACTTATCAATTTTCATCTTTGCCGCTTAAGTATGAGAATATGACTTCATTTTGGAAAAAACCCTGTATATCTGGGTGAAGATTGATAAGTACTTGTAATTAATGCATCAAAATCATGTAGCATTTTATATAATATTTTAAGTAATGTGAGACAAACAGTAACTTTGTCTTTTTGGGTGCAATGACTGTGCAAATCATTACTACACCTTCAAAAGTATCAAAACTTATTATGTAATATAATAATCTTATATGTTTTGTATTAAATACAATTTATGCCTTATCGGAGAAATTTTTTAAGAAGAGCAGGATATACAACCCTTTCTGCGTTATTAACTATGGGGTTTTTACAAAAGGATAACCAAAAAGCAGATCAAGGCACGAATGCTATTGCAGGAAATTATACAAGTAAAAATTTAAATTCTCCTCTTCGGCAATTAGCTACCGCCAAAGGAAAGCGTTATGGCGCAGCAATTTCTAGCGAATTTTTGCAAACAGAAAAAGATTACGCTAATCTGATGGCTCGTGAATGTTCCATTGTGACACCGAATGGTGAATTAAAATGGGACGCTACTGAACCACAGCAAGGATTATTTACCTTTGAGTCAGCAGATGCGATCGCTGATTTCTGCCAAAAACATAAGATAGAATTGCACGGGCATACCCTTTTCTGGCATATAGGAAAACCAGACTGGGTTCCTTACCCCCCTACACCTAAGATGATCGAACGCCATGTTAAAGGAGTCATGGGGCATTATCGCAATAGTCCCGTTTTAAAGTCTTGGGATATTGCCAATGAAATTATCGCTGATAGTGAGAATGAAACTGATAACTCTACCTACGGTTTGCGTAAAGGGGTAAAACCAGAATTGATTCGAGACTTGTTTTTAATTGCTGCTTCAGTTGATAGCAGCAAGAAATTTTACCTAAACGATTTTGGCATCGAAGGCACCACCTGGAAATCAGAGCGTTTCTTAAGAATGGTCGAATATCTGAAGAATAGTGGCGTTAAAATTGACGGCGCAGGTATCCAATCACATCTATGGTTTTCTACTGCATATCCTTTTGACGAGAAAGGATTTAATTCGGTCTTAAAACGGCTTAACGATCTTGAAGTCAAACCAATAATTACAGAATTAGATATTATCATCGATACCCCACTACCCGATAGTATCAAAAGCCTAGACCAAATGGTAGCCGATAGTTACAAGCGATATCTTGACCTGTGCTTTGCGTCCAATGTCGATACTGTAATTACATGGGGACTTACCGACCGTCATACCTGGATACGTCATCCCGAGTGGATGCCAAGAAAAACCTTTAGAAACAATCCAAGTCTCTGGAAATTTCTGCGTCCGCTTCCCTTCGATGAGAACCTGCAATCTAAACCAGCCCGCCATGCCATAGCCCAAGCTTTTCAGGAATCAACTTAATACTTCACCAAATACTTCACCAAAGCGTAAATATAGCGTTTCCTAAGCAACTGAGGTACACCCAAATCTTGTTTACCAAGCTTAGTAGTTTTGAAAATGTACCTCACTCTGCCGGGAACTGGTATGGCACTTTTAAGTATTATTATAAGCAAAATAATTGGAGATATTTTTCGCTATCACGATTATGAAAGTTGAATAAGACTTACTGACTAATTAATCATTAAACCTTAATACAACATTTCATAAATTCGTGACGAGTTGAGCGACCTACTAGTAAGACTTTGAGAGACTCAATCAAGCTACGAACTTGTGAAATTTCGTACTTAGAAATACCAGCAGGTTATTTTTCTTTCGTTTACTTGAGATACTCCAAATTTCTCGTAAAAATAATGTGCCAACAAACCAAGGCTCAAGTAAGTAACGTCTCCAAAGCCTTTTCGGTTCAGATAACAAGCGATACAACCATTCTAACCCCACCTTTCCCATCCAGCGAGGAGGAGTAGGTATTGCTCCTGCTATATAGTCCATACAGGCTCCACTAGTCAAAATGGTGTTGGTATGAAGATGTTCAAGATTTTCATAAACCCAATACTCTTGGCGTGGCATACCCATTCCCACCATTAATATATGAGGTTTGTAAGCATTAATTGCAGCTACAGTGGCAAGATTTTCTTGACTATTTTTATTTATATCAATATAGCCATGAGCGCAAGCAATCTGTAAACCAGGAAATTTCTGGCATAAAATATTTGCTGCTTTTTCAGCAACTCCTGGCTTTGAACCTAAATAGAATACACGCCAGCCTTTAGTAGCAGCTTCTGCCATCAGAGGCCATACCCAGTCAGCATAGGTTACTCTTTGTTCACGTTTAATCGGAAAACCCAACAGCTTTCCAATAAATACTAAAGGCATACTATCAATATGGGTATATTCTGCCTTGGAATAAAAAGCTTGCATTTTTAGATCGTTATGGAAGAGATAAAGACTATGTAAGTTATGATTAGCAATAATCCATTTTTCATCCCGATCAATAGATTCTTCAATCAATAAATTTAAGTCAAGGATAGAGAGTGCATCCACTTGAGCACCAACAACTTTATAAGAAAATCGCTTTTTCATATTTTGTTTGTTTTTCTTTTGATAAATATGAGATGTTATCTCAATGTAAAGGAAAGGTGAGTATTGTAAAATTAATTAGCAATATTTCAATACTGAAGTACTGAAATATTGAAATAGCTAAGTTTTTTAGTTAAAAATTATTATCTAAATATAACTAAAAAGCACTTGTTTTCATGAGGATTTCCGCGATATTCTGTGCTCTTGCATTCCAGGAATACTTTTCTGTAATTAAAGTATATGCTGTCTCTACAAGTGATTGATATTTATCAAGATTTGAAGCAGCATCAAGTATTGTGTTAGCGACTTCTTCACTAGAGTATCCTGTTACTAACAGATGTTCTAAGTGGTGAAATTCTTCTAAACCTCGCAAGCCTTCTGATGTTGATACAACTAATTTTTTACTAGCAAAATAATCTAATGCTTTATTGCGAGCACCACCTGCTACTGCTTGTTTTGAAAATGGTAACAAAGCAATATCTGCATATTTCAGATGGGCGACAAAATCTTCTCTTTTAGGTAAAAAGCCTAAAAAAGAAATGTTAGAAGGTATTGGTTCTGAAATATCACTACTATCCCTACCAATGACAACAAAGTGTACTTTTTCTTGATGACTTTCAAGGGATTGAGCAACCTTAATAGCCATTGATACAGACATATCATTAGTTGGAAATTGAAATGTCTTGGGAGCAATAATAACCACTATTTTAGCTGGTCTGAATGCTTGATAGGGGTCTTTATCTGGAAAGACTTCAGTATTGAGTAAGTCTTCAGTCACTCCATTCCCGATAGAATAAATTTGCTGTGGAGTTTTTCCATACCATTGGGAAATTAGTTTAGGAATTGATTCACCTGCCGCAATAATAGGACTACCAGAGAATATTAAAATTCCCTGAGCAATATATGTCTTAATACATTGTGCAAACTCTTTGAAAGGATTGGCAACTGAAAACAAGCGCATCCAGTATTCATAAGGCGAAAATGTATGAAAATCTAAGACAAGAGAGGAACTACTGTGTTTTCTAAGCTTTAGTGAAACTAAAGCAGCCAATCCAGGTAGTGTTTCTTGAGCATATACAATATCTGGACAAAACTCGTCGATGCACTTTTCTATGGATTGAATATATGACTTCAAGCTTCTCGAGCCAATAGAAAAAGAAGGTGCATAATTGACAGATGAACAATCTAAACCTAGCTGAAAAACATCAAAATGTTTAGTAAGATATTGTCCTAGATAAAAAGGTCTAGTAAATGCACCAAATGGCTGACTAGAATCGAGGGTTGAGACAATCAGTAAGCGTTTACCCATAAAATGATTGCTGATTATTATTTTATAGTTTGAAACTACATTTGTCAAATTATTAAGATAGTTATAACTTATCCAAATATCATCCAATAATTACTATCATGCAAGTATTAAACTTCTGAGTTGGTTTGATTAATATCCTCAGAAAATGTGGGAGAAGTTGCCAAATCTTTGTAACCAATAATTGCTCTGATATAGGGTAAGAACCAGTAAAATATCCAGAATGGCCCAGAGTGTCTGCTACAAAATATAGTCCATGATTTCAATGGAAATGATTTAATTTGTAGTACTTTTTTCAAGCGTTTTAAGAGATTTAAATTGGTATCTGCCCAACTATTGCGGATAGCATTTTTAGTACAAGTACCAATATACCCAGGAGCTACCCATATTTTACAACCCAATTTACGCGCTCTCAGGGCATAATCTAAATCTCCTAAACTATGAACAAAAGCTGTATCAATATTGCCAACTTTGGCGGCAACATTTTTAGGAATTAGCACACAGTTACCATACATAGCATCGCATTTTTGGATAATGGAACTTGGTTCTAAAAATTCAAACTTATTAGAATACCATTTTTTAGATTTTACCGCTCCTCCATAGGTTGCTTTTCCTGTAATTGAGTCTTTAGTTGAACCAACTACAATTGAGTCTGGATAACCAAGTTCTGTCAAATTTTGATGAACCTGTAATAGTTTACTTACAGCATTGGCTTCCAGAAATGTGTCATCATTCAACCACAGATAATAATCATATTGATATTTGATTGCCTCACCAAAAGCTAGATGCATTCCTCCTACCCAAAATAAATTGCCGTTACCCTGAAGAATTTGTACTTCTGGATATTCTGCTTTAACAGCCTCTGTAGTACCATCAGAACTCCCATCATCAGTTAAATAAACATCACAATAATTTTTTTGCTGATATAAAGCATTTAGACAGGCAAGAGTTGTATTCCGTCTGTTATGACATGTCATAATTACAGCTAGATTTGCTTTATTCATTTTATTGACCTCATATAATATGTACAAAAATGATTAATTCAAATAATAAACTTATACGCAACTCTAACAGATGATCTTCATAATCTAAATTATCAATTTTCTACCTTTCATATATTGTTATATCAGTTTAGAACTTAACTCTCTTTTCTATCCAGCCACTAAAATTAATATCTAAATTAAAGTTTTTTAGTTTTTGTTCTATTCTTCTGACTCCCAACAGATATCGATGCCAAACTGATACACGAGGCATATTAAGTCTGACAACCTCTTCACATAACCATTGATATTTATCTGAATTGCTATTGAATTTTTTCAATCTTTTTATTTGTCCCTTCCAATCGTTATAAAAAAATAAGTTGAAATAATGAATTGATATAATATCATCCCAATGTTTAATTTGTATTTCTTTTGATAAACGGTTATGTAAAGGTAATGGATAACTATAATTTGCAGGAAGATGTTCAACGTTTTCTTCCAAGGCACATAAAGTTACAGACAAAACAGACTGCTCAACAAAATAAATACCCTGGGGAGGAGTAATATCCAAGCGCATTACTTTTTCAAAGTTCTCTTTCCAAGTTGTAAATATACCCGCACTCCTTCTTACAGCAACCAAACCAGAATTCCAGTAGGCTCTGATTCTTTTATTACCAATTGGTGTGTCAACAAATACCTCACGCTTTACTCTCAGTACTTCATATAGTTTTTGCCAATACCATTCTTGAGGATCTTGCAGACCTGTAGAACCAATTCCTTGACCATACTCAGGACGCATCCGTACATTACAATCTACTGGCAATAAAAATTCTTTTGGTTCAGAAAAAAAGCATTTGTCACTGTCTAAAAAAACCAATATTTCTGCATCGACATTTTGTTCTGCATAGGCACAAACTAAGGGTTTATTGGCTAAATAATATTCATGAAATTCTCGATTTATTGGAATTTGTTGATGAATCACCTGCAATGCTTCAAACGCTTGTTGGGTTTGCTTTAATATCGGTTCACCTACTCTAGGATGAAAACTATATATAGGTGTATTTTTCAATTCGCCGCAGAACTTACGAATACTTTCTGCAAGCATCAAAGATTGACCTTCTAAACGACCAGGTTCTGTACAAATTATAAAAGCTATAGGTATTGACATATTATGAAGTATTGATTTACTAAGTTAATTACTCAATGAAGATTTCTTTGCTCTCATCAATATTTCCTGAAACAAGGCTGAATAACGACGTGCTTGAAGTTCCAGAGTGAATTCTTGCTCGGCTTTATCGCGAGCATAAAATGACAGTTTTTGCAACCTCTGTTCATTTTCAAGAACCCAGGTAATTCCTTTGGCAAAATCTTCAACTTCATAAGGTTTAGCCAAATAGCCGTTCTGCTGATGATCGACAATATCTTTTAAGCCAGTAGAATTAAACGCCACAACTGGAGTACCACAAGCGAATGATTCCGAAGCTGTCTGTCCAAAAGATTCTTGAAGAGACGGTACAAGCATTACGTCAGCTGCTGAGTAAACAGTTGTTAAAGATATAGCATCATGTAAATGTCCCAAATAGTGGCTTTTGAAGCCTAAATCAGGTGGATTTTCGGGTTGAGATGCACCAAAAATCACAACTTCCAAGTCATCCTTCCAGCCAGATTTACTTAATTCTTGTAAAGCTGGTTGCAACAAATGAAATCCTTTATTTCTATCGCTTGTTGCTTCTATCGCTCCAAAGAGTATCAGCTTTTTATCTTGAGGTAGATTGAGTGCTTCTCGTGCAAAATGTTGATTAATCGGTCGATATTTTTGAGTATCCAGTCCGTGGGGAATAACCTCAATTCGCAAATTCTGGAATAAAGAACTGGAACGAGCGCACTCTGCTAACCAAGAACTTGGTGAAACCAGAGTTAAATTTAAATTTTTCCAAGCTTTTATTTTGCGCTGCCATACCCAACGGGATAAATCCCATTCATTACTACTGTTGAGTTGAGGACAAGCCCCGCAAGATACTTTGTAGCGATCGCATTCTCCAGTAACGTGACACCCTCCAGTAAACCCCCACATATCATGGAGAGTCCAAACTAGAGGACGCTTCAGTTTAGCAAAGGTTTCTATTTGCATAAAACCTGCGCTAATCCAATGCAGATTGATTATATCTGGATTAATCTGAGCAACTTTAGGAATAACCCTATCTGGCAACCATTGAGTAAAAAATGGAGTATTTTTCTTTTGACGATAAAGCTTTAATGGCAAACTTTCAACTGTCAACTTTGCCTTAGCGATGCCTTGAAACAGTCTAATTTTAGGTGCAATTACTGTTTTATCATTACTATATTTTTCCTGAACTAACATTTGTGACTGTAGTCCTATATCTTGTAAACCTGTGTGTAAACGATATGCAGCCCTCGCGGCACCGCCATTAATATCATGGGTACTAATATGTAAAATTTTCATTTTTATTCATTTAATAATCATTAAAACTATTTCTGACTGTCATAAAAACTAATTGACTAAAATATTTTTACGATTTCGTTGATATTCAACAGTCAAAGATAATGACGTGGTGACATACATTAACCAATTCCAGCTAGGAGTTAATAATCTGGCTTCTGAAAAATTCACTATGACTATGATAAGTAGCATCTGCATTGGCCAATAATCTTCCGGTTTTTTAGCGACAGAAATAATTCGATTCAATGCCATTACAAAAAACCGGACAAACCCTGCTGCAAAAGTCAAAAAACCTAAGAATCCCAATTCTAACAATAATTCTAAAAAACCATTATGGGCATTACTTGCCCAATCATAAGTAGCTCTTAATTTAGATGCAGCATTACTAGTCCAAAATCCCGAAAAGCCATAACCTAACCAAGGTCTTTCCAAAATCTTGGAAATCACTAGCTCCCAGAGGTCAGAGCGTCCATTGAAGGTAAGGTCTTTACCAGAAGTACCAACTACAGTTTCGGCATTATTGAGAAGTAATATTGAAGAAATCATCAGGAACATCAAAGTTGAAGTAATCATAATAACTTGTAATTTATAATTAGTTTTCTTCAGGGATCTGTAGAAAGGTAAAAGTAATATCATTGTCAACAAAATCGTTAAAGATGTTGTTGAACGTGAGAGGATAATTAGACATATAGAGATCCCACATAGTGCCCACATCAACCAGCGATATCGATGGCCACTAAGAGCAAGGTGCAAAAAAACTCCTGCACTCCAAGCCATCATGTAACCTAATTCATTTTTATGACCATAAATTCCACTCCACATACCTAGTAATTCAGGTGATTCGTGAATATAACCTGGTACGAATGCAGAAAATAGCATGGATAATGATGCAGCTACGCCAAGTGCCCAAGCTATCAGCTTAATTTGTTCCTTAAGCGGATAACGCATTGCTAAATAGATGGCAAGAAAATATATTCGGATTAGACCTCTTAGATAAGTAAGACTAGAACTTAGGTCTTCTGACCATAAAAGAGAAAATATAACTATTGCTAGTAAAAAAAACTGTAATGGACTTTTAATAATTACATAAATAAAACCTTTCCAGTATAAAACTAAGAAATAAAATAGGATTAAATATGAAACTATATTGAACAAAGTATCTAGCTTATCGCCTCCAAGTGTAGACATGGAAACTTCTTGTGCGGGGTGTATTGTTAATGCACCTACAGCAATCATTAATAGCAAGATAGTTAATATTTTTTCTGTTAATTTTACTTTCATTTTTAAGATTTTATTTATCTATTTTTTTATCGTTGAGTAATTCAATCTTTTCTTCACCTCCTCTTTCAAAATATCCAATGCAGTTGCTTTATAGACTGTTTTCTGTGTAAAGTTATCTGCTTCTACATTTCTGACAATAAATGGTGGATGCTTTAAGGGAAATTCCATTGCCTGCATGGACATATTGATGAAGGAAAATTCTTGATTTGAAGTGAAATGAGTTGCGTCTGCACCAACACCAACATTAGAGATTAAATTGACATTGGGAATAATACTTAAGCTTCCCTGCATCCAACAAGCAAATGTCCATTGGTAATCCCAGGTTATACCTGTAGGATTGTCATAAACAGACTGAAATATTCGTTGCCAAGAATTTACCGCTTTTTGGTCTATAAGAATGTCATATAAAAGGTTTTCTGCTTGCACCTCTTTCCAAAGTTTAATAGTCAAATCATAATGTTGCCAAGCACGTCTCCAACTTGCCCAACCCCAGCAGTGGTTATAGCGGGAAAAATAGTAACTGTAATTTGTACGTTTTTGTCCAAGTTGAAGATTTTGAGCAGAGATTGTGGCGATTCTGGTATCATTTCTATATTTTTCTAGCAACTCTTGACTAAACCTGAAAAAAGTTGGGTGAGGGATACAATCATCTTCTAAAATAATTGTCTCCTCAACATTATTAAAGACCCAATCCAAACCACTTGATACCCGTTTTGCACAACCTAAGTTGATATCAGAATAATTCTTTATTACTTCACAGTCCCAATCAACTCTCTCAATAATTGCCCTAGTCGCTTCGCATTTTTCTGCTTCACCCTCGCGGTCAGTGCGGGGTCCATCTGCAATTACAAAAAGTTTTGTTGGCTTGGCTTGGCGAATAGCTTCAAAAACTTTTTCTGTTGTTTGGGGACGTTTAAAAATAATAAAAGTTACGGGTGTTTGCATAATAATAAAATTTAAATAATAACGATCAGTATTTGTAAAAATGAATAAGCGATCGCACCTGAATTTTAAAGAGTTTTTGTGTTCTTGAATCAAATGCGTTGCATATAAAAGCAGCAGCAGCTTGAGAGATTATTGTTGCGATCGCAGCTCCAAGTCCTGCATATTTAGGAATCAGTAATAAATTGAGAATAATGTTTAGTATTGCCCCAAATAAAGTCTTACCTAAAGAAACGTGGTTTAAACCTTCAGCAATAAACCAAGGTGATGTTGCAAGACCCATAAATACAAACAAAGAAGTCCAAATATGAACTGCTAATATTGCTCCTGCCTCTGCATATCCACTTCCAAACATCACTAGAATTATCTTGTCAGATAAAAAGGACATTGGAAGAGCAATTCCTAAAGATATACATGTCATTAGACTGAGTAATTGTCCTATTCGCTGATAGTAAAGACTTTCTGATTTTTCCTTTGCTGCATAGATTGCCGGAGCAACAGAAGAAACAATAGCCCCTGGAATAAAATACCAAATTTCAGAAATACGCACAGCGGCAGAATAAACTCCAACCTCACTATCTCCGATCATTTGACCTAACATCACCTGATCTATTCTCATAAAAATCATGATGGCGAACCCCGAAAAAATTAGAGGTAAACTCTCTTTCATAAGAGTTTTGGCAGAAGCAAAACTCCAACGCCATAACCACAATGAAGACCCTTTGACTTGGTAAACAATCAGTAAGCCAATTGCACTCATTACAAATTCTGCTAATGTTACCAAAGCAAAAGCTAGCAATGGTGCTTTTGTTAAAATTAGTATGATTTTGATGACAGTATTTAGCAGAAACGCTGTGTTTTTAGCTATTACAGTGTATTTTGACTGTACCTGTGATTGAAACCACAGTTCAATAGTATCAGATGCCCTAAAAATTCCTGCTATTCCTAAAATTGTAACTAGCCATATCTTTAGTATTTCATGCTCACCTAAGAAAAACATCGTGCTAACTGCCAATAAAACAGAAGCAATTCCACCCAAAAATTTTAGCCAAAAAGTAGTTCCTAAAATTTCCTCTTTGTTTGATGATTGACGAACAAGATGGCGAACTACTACGTCGTCTAGTCCAAGAGTAAAAATTGGGCTAAATAAAGCAACAAAAGCTAAAGCATAGTTAAATAGACCATACTGTTGTACTCCTAAATAACGTGCTACCCATACTCCTACAACTAAGCTTGCACCCATACGTAGAATGCGGTCAGCAAATAACCAACCTGTATTAGCAATAATTGCACGCAGTCCAGAACGAGATTTAAATTCCGATAAGTTTTTAATTTTTAATTTACTTAACATTATTTTTATGAACTAATCATATAACATTTTTTATACCTATCAATCTCGCTCGTGCAGCTTTTTCATTTTCTCAAATACAAAAAAAAGTGTATTTATTCAGTAACTCACATTCTTTATTACCTACAAAGGTTTTAATTTACCACTAATTAAAGTTTTCAAAAAATAGCTAAATAAGAAAATAATGCCCTTGATTTTCCAATAAAAACTATGCTCAAATAAAAATATTATTTTCAAATAAGTAACAAAATCTTGATATTTTGGGCATGGTATTGTTTGTAGCTCATTGATAGATGTGAAAGCTAAGAATAATGGGGAGCTAAAATTATTTTTTTGCAGAATGTAATTAAAGAGGGAGTTGCGTTTCCAGAATCTTTTATATTCATAGTTTTTGTCTACATCTAAAAAACTTTTATTATGATATTGATTATTCTCATGTATTCTATACATCACTAAAGGTTTAGACATATAAAACTTTTTAGCCCCCACCAAAGAAGCTCCCCATACCAAACAGTCATCAGCCCTTACACGCCAATCTTCTATATTTGGAATAGGTAAAAATTTTCTGACTATCTCTCTACGTATTGATAATGTTGAAGTTATGGAACCAATCCATTCACCATTATATAAAGTTCTAATTACTGAATAACCCAAATCTAAATCAACTGCATCGTCTTGAAAGGTCTTTTCTACTGCTCCAAATTTTTTATACGCACAAAATATAAAATCACATTCACTGCGTCTATTATAAAAATTTAGGGCGTTTTCTAAATACTGAGGTTCATAAATATCATCGGCATCTAAAAAAAATATAATGTCACCAGTAGCAGCTAAAAAACCTTCATTAAAAGATGATAATTGTCCTTGATTTTTTTCTTTCAAGATAGATTTAATATTAGTTACTCGAGTAAATTTATTGATAACTTCCACAGAATTATCTGTGGATGCGTCATCAACAATGATAATTTCATCAAATTTAACTGTCTGATTTAAAGCGCTCTCAATTGCCTCAGAGAGAAATTCAGCATAATTGTAATTATTAATTAAACAGGAAGTTTTAATTTTAGTTTTATCCATTATTCCTACAGTCACAAAATTGGGTTTAGATGGTTGTAGTGATAGTAGCTTTCACAATTTATAAGAGAACTTAACCCTCTTTGCGAAATTTAGTTAAGCTGCTAGATACCAAATCTTCTTCAATTTGTCGTTTTTTAGTGTTATGAAAATAATTATTAGGTTCATTTTTAGTATTCACACCATTGATGACTATCCCTAATACCTTCTGACCTGACTGAGTTAAAAACTCTTTAGCTGCATTTGCACTGTTCAAGTCAACCACTCCAGGACGAACGACTAATAAGATACCATCAGTCAAGGTGCTTAAAACAGCAGCATCTGCTATTCCTGACAATGGAGGAGTATCAAAAATTACGAGATCGTACTCTCTCCCAAAGTTACTAATTAATGTTGCCATGCGTTGAGAATCTAGCATCGCCACTGGATTAGGAGGCAAAACTCCAGAAGTAAGAACTTCCAGATTAGGCATTACTTCATGAACAACTGTATTTAAAGAAGCTTGGTTAATTATGACATTACTTAGTCCTATTGTATTTGTTAGCCCCCAGATATGATGCTGTATGGGATGACGCATATCTGCATCCACCAACAACACCCTACGCCCCGCCTGAGCCATAGTCACAGCTAAGTTTGCAGATACGTCAGACTTTCCTTCTTTGGCAACGGAACTTGTAATTACAATGCTTTTGAGCGGTTTATCAGAACAGAGGAACTTCAAGTTCACTTGTAGTATTTGATATGCATTACCAACAGGAAAGTAAGGAATATCTCTGCCAATAATTTTGGGAATAGCTCTATCCAGTCCTGCTATAGAAGAATGATCTTTACCATTTCTACCTTGTGTAGGAATTACTCCCAAAACACTGTATCTCAAGACTTCTTTGGCTTCTTTGACGGTCTTCACTGAGCGGTCTATCAAGTCTAAAGTAAAGGCAACAATAATACCTAAGAAGAAACCAACTCCTGCTCCACCAACAATAAACAGCATTTTCCGAGGTCCTTCTGCTTTATCAGGGGTTAAAGCATAGGAAATAACACGAGCATTAGGAATCTTTTGGTTTTGTGCAATATCAATCTCTTGGCGTTTCTTTAAGAGTGTTTCGTAAGTCGTTTGAGCTGCTTGCAGTTTCCGTTCTAGCTCTCGTTGGCTCTGTTCTAATCTTGGCAAATTATTTGCTCGTTTGATGTAGGCATTTTGCTGTTGTTTGAGTGTGGCAATTTGTCTCTCCAAACCAACGCGTTCTGCCTGAGCACGAGTAATATCTGCAATTAGGCTTTGTCGCAGTTGTCCAACCTGTAAACTTCCCTGTGTTATCTGCGCTTTACCCGCTACTTGTCCTGTCCGCTCTTTTAGCAAGTTGTTAAGAGCTGCGACTTTTTCTTCTAAGTTAGTAATTGTAGGGTGTTCAGGTGAAAAACGGGTACGCTCTAGTGCAAGTTGGCTTTCTGTTTCTTGAAGTTGGGCTAGCACTTTCTGAACTCCAGGTGCTTGACTCAATTCAGATTCGATTACACCTTGCCGTGAATCTACCTGAGCTTCACTGCTTAACTGTTGTAGACGACCCTTCACATCATCTAGTTGAGCTAAAGCTTGAGAAATTTGGTTTCCTAACTTAGAAATTGTATCGACTGCTGCGGCTGCTTCTTGTTCCAAGACAACAACTTTATTTGTTTCTTTAAATAGCCGCAGTTTTGATTCGGCTCTTCTGACAACTTCCTCAGCTTTAGGTACTTCCGTTACGAGAACCTGTTTGGCTGTCCGCGCTTCATTCTGATTAGCCTTGATATTTAGATCGATATAACTGTCAATAACTTCATTGACGATTTTGGCAGCTAGTTCTGGATCACCACCTTTATATGAAAGTTGTACAACATCAGTGCCTTTAATTCCTTCTATTTTTAGTTGTTTTGCCAAGTCGGGAATCGAGAGCAGTTTGCCTTGACTATCTTTAAGGTTGAGGGAATTAATAGTTTTCTCAATTACTGGATTTGATCCAATAACTCTCACTTGAGTTTCTAGGGGATTGTCGTTCACATTCAAAGCTTCTAGGCGTCCTATGTCATCCGATAAGCCCGTGAGTGAGGAAGAGCGATTTGTTTTAATCATCAAACTTCCTTCTGCCTTGTATGAAGGTTTTAGTGAAAATGCATACAAGCATCCAAGGCTAACAGATATGGCGAAAATTCCAACTAGAGGTAGCCAACGCCGTTGAAGAACATCTAAGTATTTCTGAATATTTACTTCTTCAAAACTTGGTAAAGATTCCATCGTCATAGATATATACAAAATTTTATAAAAAAGATTATTTACTTACAGCAAATTGTTCTTAGTATTTTGCCCACAGTAGCGCTGTAATCTACTTTGCAATAGTAATTTTCTTCGTTGATTGTCAGCTAATGCCTTTTTGCTGAAGTTGTTAAATATCTGAAGTTAACTAATAGTTTTGCAGATCGCAATTTTAACTTAGATTGATATTTTTCTGACAGCAAAAACAAGATAACTCACAATTTTCTCCCTGATTTAGTGGCTTTCCATTTTTAGGGTTTGATTTTGGTTAACTTAGTTTTGTGTTACTACTAATGCAAGTATTGATTTGTAAACTAACAATCACTATCATATTCTGTGAGAACACTGAATTCGAGAACTTTACAAAAAATTTATATAAAAGACTAATATGTTTGCTGTCGGTTTGATGATTTTAAAACTACAAAAGGAGTTAATTGCTTCAGGGTAAGGAATAGAACAATTGTGCCAGCCTATAAGCTATAAGCAATGGAAGCACTTCAGAGATAGACTTTGTACAGTGAAAAGAGAGACCTATAAAGACTTGATGAATGTTTACTTAAGCTGCTTCCAAAGTTTTAGTAACAATTAATTCTGACTCTGAAAATGGTCAATTTTAGTAATAATACGGAACTGGTAATCATAAAATTGTATGATTTGAGTATTGAGTCTGTAATAACTCGCAATCAGTTTAATTTGCCCAGTCTGGTGAAAGACTTTTTTATGTGGCTTGAGGTATGAAAATTACAGCGTGCTTGTCCTTGGGTTTTTATATCCCAGTATTTTAGATTTACCCGTAAATTTTCAATCACTTTAGTTGTATTCTCTAATCGAGGCAAAACACCCCTTTCAATATCTATGTAAAAAGATATTATCTGTTGTCTTATGTATGTAACTATATGGTAACACGTGTTAAAGATAAACGGCTAGTAAGTAAATTGGCATACTAAAACTAAACGTATGTCAAGAAAGATAAACTAGGCTAAAACCCTCTTTCCTGCTCCCTCCTGTCCGATTGTTACAACAAATTTTTGCGCTGACCTACTTAGTACAGGTAAGTAAGTCGGCGCAAATAATTAGAAGACAAGTAGTAAGACAAAATTAATTTACATAAAATTGAAGCTGAAGACCTATCCAGCTTCAATTCAATGTAGCCTAAGAGGAAAGTATCAAATGCCAACGTGATTAGAACAAGAAATTAGTCTACATCAGACTAGTACATGACAGCAGAAATCCAGCTATAAAACTCCTATTTGATTTTTGAACAATCAAGCTGCCTAGAAGCTTGACATACAAAGCTTGACTTTTCAGTATACTGAGCAAGATTCAAGTAGGATTCCTATCTATCTTAGTTAACTAGACAAGTAGCTCAAGCTACTTGTTCAAGGTAGGCAAACTTCCGCCATATTTTACTAGATTTCACCACATTTTTAATGAAGTTTAGCTATATTTATTACTACCTGTGTTAATCTAAAGTACTTAAGCTAGGCTGCTATTTCTTAGTTTCTGTATCTAGGCAATTGTAATTATTAAACTGACATTAAATGTTGAGAGATTGAATTATGAAATCCTCTTCTATTTTCTTAGTTATTATGATTAGCGCACTTACTCTCAATCAGAGTGCCTATGCTAACCAAGAGAATGTTCGCATGACAATAGGCGATCGCAATCAGGCTGGAGTTTTATTGACAGAACCAGCTACGATTAACACTACATGGAGCAATTTTATCGGACAGACTAATAATCCAAAACAAACTGCTGAATCAATTTTGCTAATGCAGGAGCGAGGATGCCAAAAAATTAACCCGATTGAGTTCATCAATAACCCAAGCGTTTTTTTTAAGCAATGTCAGGAGCCAACCAAGACTCAAAGTAGTGAGCCAATTGAGTATCTTAAGGTTCCTAAACTAGATTCTGGTATTAGTGTGACAGTTACTAAGTTTTGATATAGGAACTTTTTTAACAACAGATAGCTAATTCTTGGTAGTGTGATTTATCTAGATAGTTTATGCTCAAACATGGATGAAACATTTATGCTGGCTGCTTTAGCGATCGCGGGTGTTGCTGCCTTGCCAAGTATTATCCTTGATGTTAGTGCGTGCTACCACTGTTAGTACTTTTAGCCCATAAAATGTCTCTAGGAGTAATCAAGTTGATAATACTGCATCCAGTGCAGATGTCTGCGTGCAATTATGACACAAGTGCAATTGTCACAGATATCTGCGTCTTCTTGATCATCCAAAATTCCAGGAAAGAGATATGCTAGATATGTAGCAGTGCTACGTCTGTGCAAGTGTTCTGGATACCGCATAATTAATTTCACCAGACGCCCAATTACTAAGTATTTGACCAGATTCTTAAAGAAAGCTGTTATTTAAAGAGAGGGAGCAGGAGAAGTTCTTTCTTTCATGTTTAACAAGCGCCCGCTATGCACCTGGCTTGATATGATTGCATTGTTTTACAAAAAAATGAGGTGAAAAATGGATATTTTATATTTAATAAGTTTTGATTGAATGAGATTACATCTCTTGATAAGCAGACTAATAATACTTCAATAAATGAACTTTTTGTGATATTTTAAGAGTCGATATTAATAATGTATCTATTAAGATAATGAAATCTTTGCTAGGTATTTTTTGTTTTTCCCAGTAATTGCATTGGATAACTAGACTCAATTTAATTGTTAATTGTATTTTAGAGTATGCAAAAGTCAACGATAAAGGAATGTAATTACTTTAAAGGATAGGCTAATGATACTTTAGATAATTGATTTGTGACTAGTGATGATGTTATTATTAAGGGGTGGGTTGATTTTGGGTTTATTATCTCCAACAATTGACTTGTAATGTATCATAGACCAGAATTCATCAGTGTTGCAAATTGATTAGACCTCTTGCATAAATTACAAATTAAGAACCCCACCCCGCCAAAGCGTAGCTTTGTATCCCTTCCTTGCAAGCAGGAAGGAGATTAAGGGATGGGGTATTAAGCACTTTTGCAAGATATCTATTGATTAGCAGTGTGAAATGGCTGTAGGTCTGAATATCTAGACTTGATACCAATAAATTGATGAGGTTACAGAGGAGCAAA
>CAXUOL010000026.1:0-22833 GCA_964252435.1 uncultured Nostoc sp. | reverse complement strand
GTCTAATGCCTAATCCCCAGTCCTCACAATATCTAACCTTCGATGTTTGATTAAATAATCAAAGTTTAAAAGTATAAAGAGGCAAAAAATATGTCTGATACAACCGTTATCAAAGTAGACTCTAGCAATTCGCCTAAAGGTCAACTTGGTCAAAAATATCTTGCATCTGGCAAAAGTATTTCCATGCGTCTGTGGGAAAATGAACAACCGAACGAATCTAAAGAGCCAACAGCACGAGAATATGAAACTGTTGGTTATATAATCAATGGTCGTGCAGAATTACATATCGAAGGGCAAATGATTTTACTAGAATCTGGAAGTTCTTGGATAGTACCAAAAGGAGCCAGCCACACCTATAAAATTCTAGAATCATTTACTGCTGTTGAAGCAACCAGTCCACCCGCTCAAGTTCACGGACGAGATGAAACCTGATTTGTAATTATTTGAAATTTGGCGATCGCTAAAAACTTATAACTGCTTTCAATAGCATAAAATATAAAGCATTAGTAGGGGAACAATATTCTTGTTCTCCTTTTTGCTGTGCTTTGCAGCTTAGAAAGCATTGCAACAAATTTTTCTGCTGACTTATTTAGCGGTAGCAAGAAACACCACACTAAATATGCTTTATTTAGTGTGGTATTTCACTGTTTATTCTTTCGCTAGTCGAACTCAATTTTCTGGCTTTATTCTGACGACTGGCGGCTTAATTATTTTTCATAATTATAGATAATACTTATGGCATAAACCTTCTGATAGAGAGATATAACAATATGAAATTGTATTCTATTAACAATGTTTTTTTAATAAAATGCTTTTAAGAAAGTATGGGTTTCTATCAGAAATTTAAGTATAGATAATTACTCAACAAAAACAGATGGAGTGAACAAATGAGGTTTGTCTTAAGACGTCGCAAGTTGGGTCAATTGATGGTCTTTAGCACAGTAGCAGCTACGATCGCTAATTTTGTAGAGAAAGCTGTGGCACAAACTCAAGTCAAAAAAACTACTCCAATGCTGGTAACTTCAACACCTGAAACTGTGAAAGTGACGCTGCAAGTGAACGGAACAGCACATAGTTTGCAGATTGAACCGCGTGTTACCTTACTTGATGCACTTCGGGAATATATAGGACTAATTGGTACTAAAAAAGGTTGCGATCATGGTCAGTGTGGAGCTTGCACGGTGCTGGTTGATGGGCAACGGATTAATTCCTGCCTGACATTTGCGATTATGCATACTGATGCTGCGATCGCAACTATTGAAGGACTGGAGCAAGGAAACAATCTCCACCCAATGCAAGCTGCGTTTCTGACCCACGATGCGTTTCAGTGTGGCTACTGTACACCGGGACAGATTTGTTCGGCAGTGGGTCTGGTGAACGAGGGACACGCTAAGTCAGATGCCGACATTCGGGAACTAATGAGCGGGAATATCTGCCGTTGTGGGGCTTATCCAAATATCGTAGCTGCTGTCCGCGATGTCTTAGAGGGAAAAAAAGATGCAGCCGTTTAGCTATAAAAAAGCGGGACAAGCAGAGAATGCCGTGGCTTTGGTTACTCCAGATGCCGAAGCCTCGTACTTAGCTGGTGGTACCAGCCTGATCGATTTGATGAAGCTGGATGTACAAACACCAAAACAGTTAGTTGACATTAACCCACTACCGTTAACCAAGATAGAAGTGCAGGGTAATGGCGTGCGGATTGGAGCAATGGCAAGCAATAGCGACGTTGCTTATAATCCGATAATTCGGGAACGTTACCCGATGCTGTCAGAGGCGTTGCTGTCTGGGGCATCACCGCAACTGCGAAACATGGCAAGTGTGGGCGGAAATTTACTGCAACGTACCCGCTGCTACTACTTCCGCGACACCGCCTTCCCATGCAATAAGCGCGTTCCCGGTTCAGGTTGTCCGGCAATCGAGGGTTATAACCGCATCCATGCGATTCTTGGCGGTAGCGATCGCTGTATTGCCACCCATCCTTCTGATATGGCTGTGGCAATGGTGGCACTTGATGCCGTTGTGCAAACACGCGGGCCGAAAGGAGAGCGCAGTATTCCGCTCGTCGATTTTCATCTTCTACCTGGCGATACACCCGAACGGGAAACAGTTCTAGAACACGGAGAGTTAATTGTTGCCGTTGACTTACCTGCTTCAAACTTCGCAAGGCGATCGCACTATTTAAAAGTCCGCGATCGCGCCTCCTATGCCTTTGCGATGACATCGGTTGCAGCGGCATTAGATATTCAAAATGGGATTATTCGCTCGGCACGCATTGCCCTTGGTGGTGTAGGAACAAAGCCCTGGCGTGCCTTTGAAGCGGAAAAAGCACTTTTGAACAAGTCGGCAAACCAGGCAGCATTTCAAGCAGCAGCATTGGCTGCGATCGCTGGGGCTAAACCTCAAAAATACAACGGCTTTAAGGTCGAACTGGCTAAACGCACAATTGTTAAGGCGCTGACAACGGTGGGAGGAATGGCATGAATATGGGGGATAAAAATATAGTTGTCGGCAAACCGTTAAATCGAGTTGATGGACGGCTCAAGGTAACTGGTGGCGCTCGCTATGCAGCTGAGTTTCCGGTAGCAAAAATGACTTATGGCGTGACAATTCAAAGTGCGATCGCCAAAGGTAAGATTGCCCAAATCGATACCAAGGCGGCGGAACAAGTACCGGGTGTATTAGCAGTTATTACCCACCTCAACGCACCCAAAGCTTCTGGAGAAAAGGGCGAGGGTCATAAGCTGCAAATCCTGCAAGATAACGTTATCCTGTATAGCGGTCAGCATATTGGTGTTGTGGTTGCCGATACCTTTGAACGAGCGATGTATGCTGCCTCCCTCGTGCAAGTTCGTTATCACGAAGAGAAACCAACCATCAATATGCAGGAGAATCTCGCTAAGGCATACTTACCTAAAGGTAAAATGCCTGGAGAGGAACCGCCCGATTCATCACACGGGAATGTCAACCAGGGACTAGCAACTGCTGCTGTCCGCGTCGAGCAAACCTATACCACCCCAGTGGAAAATCACAATCCGATGGAGCCTCATGCCACAACAGCAGTTTGGCAAGGCGATGAGCTGCTGCTGTATGACGCAACTCAGGGAATCTTTTCGGCTCAAAAAAAAGTTGCGACGGTATTAGGAATTGAGCCAGAGAAAGTTCGCATTATGTCTTACTTTGTTGGCGGTGGCTTCGGTTGCAAAGGGTCGGTTTGGTCGCACGTACCGCTAGCGGCGATCGCAGCACGGCAGGTAAATCGCCCAGTGAAATTAGTTCTGGGACGGATACAGATGTATGGGCCTGTCGGCTTCCGACCAGAAACAATTCAACAGGTTTCTCTAGGTGCAACCCGTGATGGCAAATTGACTGCTTTGCGACACGCCGGGACTTCGCAAACTTCAACTTTCGATGAATTTATCGAACCTGTTGGTAAAAGCGCCCGGATGATTTACGCTAGCCCGAATATCGAAACTAGTCACCATCTGGTTCAGCTCGATCAAGGAACACCAACCTATATGCGGGCTCCAGGCGAAGCTTCTGGGTCGTTTGCCCTAGAATCGGCAATGGACGAACTGGCTTATGCGCTCAATATTGATCCCATTGAGCTGCGTCTGCGTAACTATGCTGAAGTCGATCCTAGCAAAGGAATACCTTGGTCGAGCAAGTCACTTAGAGAGTGTTACAAATTGGGGGCAGAAAAGTTTGGCTGGCAGAAGCGCAATTCTAAGCCCCGTTCGATGCGAGACGGTAATTATTTAATTGGTTGGGGTATGGCAACAGCTACTTATCCTACCAACCGTTCCCCAGCATCAGCGATCGCTCAGATGATGGCAGATGGTACAGCCGTGGTGCAGAGCGGTTCCCAAGACATTGGTACGGGAACTTATACTGTGATGACTCAAGTCGCAGCTGAGGCACTCGGTTTACCAGTTAACAAAGTCCGGTTTGAACTAGGCGATACTAAGATGCCAGAAACCCCCGTTTCTGGTGGTTCACAAACCGCCGCCAGTGTCAGTTCAGCCGTACATTTAGCGGGAAATCAAGCACGCAGTCAGCTTTTGCAACTAGCACTTGCCGATCAAAAATCGCCGCTTTATAGTTCAAAGGCTGAGGATGTGATTGCTCAAGATGGCAGCTTTTTCTTAAAAAATAAATCCTCCGCCAGCGAAACTTATCAGGCAATCTTGACACGGCATGGAAAGAAAATGATCGAAGCGCGTGCAGATGCCAAGCCTGGAGACGAAAAAAAGAAATTCTCAATGCATGCATTTGGAGCGCAGTTTGCCGAAGTGCGCGTTGAACCTGATTTAGGTGAAGTGCGAGTGACGCGCTGGGTGGGAACTTTTGGCGTGGGACGCATACTCAACGCGAAAACAGCCAACAGTCAGCTGATCGGTGGGATTGTTTATGGTATCGGCATGGCGTTAATGGAACATACGGTAACAGACCCAAACCGAGGACGCATTGTCAACCATGATTTAGCTGAGTATCACGTACCAGTGAATGCAGATGTTCCTGATATTGAGGTGTTGTTTGTGGATGAACACGATCCACATATCAACCCGCTTGGTGTCAAAGGAATTGGGGAAATTGGGATTACCGGCACGGCTGCGGCGATCGCTAACGCTGTTTATCATGCCACAGGTAAGCGTGTCCGCGATTTGCCAATTACCTTAGACAAACTTTTGTAGACATGGCGATCGCGCTTATTTTTCATTCAACTTTGCAGCATATAGCTTTATCCAAGGAGAACAATTATGTCCAACTTCAAAATATATTCTACTGGTATAGTGGCGATCGCCTTGTCTCTGGCAACTGGTTGCACACCAACTACGCCCCATGACCAAACTACATCGGAAGCTCCATCTGCTGTACCTGTACAAGGGACTGAGAGTCCATCACCAACTGCATCCCCAACTGCATCCCCAACTGCATCCCCAACTGCATCACCAACTACACCAGGGCAAAATAACCTCAGTTCTTCAGACAGACAGTTTATCAATGAAGCTGCTCAAGGTGGTTTAGCAGAAGTCCAACTAGCAAAACTAGCATTAAAACGTGGAACTAGGAATGCGGTAAAACAGTTTGCACAGCGCATGATTGACGATCACACCCCGGTGAACAAGCAACTTAAACAGTTGGCAACTCAAAAAGGTGTAACGCTGCCAACTAGGCTCAACAGCACAAATAAGCAAGTCCAGCAACGCTTATCCAAACTTTCTGGTGCTACCTTTGACCGCGAATATTTGAATCAGATGCTTGAAGATCATCAAAATGATGTCTCCGCATTTCAAACTGAAGCTCAAGGGGGACAAGACCCAGACGTGAAAGCATTTGCAGCTCAAACGCTACCAACCCTCCAACAACACCTGCAACAGGTTAGTTCCCTTGTTAATCCTGGAAGTTCAACTAGCACCCCAACTCCAACTAGCACCTCGACTCCAACTAGTACTCCGTAATAAGCTGTTAAACACCTAATTTACACATTTAGACAGCAGGGGAGCAGAGGGGCAGAGGAGCAGGGGAGAAGGATTGACGCTTTTTCTCCAAAATCAACAATATGCAAGTTAAATGCGTATTAGCTTATCATGTCCGGGTAATTAGTTACAAAGTGTAGCTTTGGCGAATTAATTACACAACGTCATTGTGAATGGAGCGAAGCGGAATGAAGCAATCGCAAGGGCTGGGATTGCTTTGCTTCTCTACGAGAGGCTTGTCTACGAGACGCTGCGCGAACGCCACGCGAACGTTCGCAATGACTGTAAATGTTTTTGTCCAACTACTTATTAGCATTGTTATGCAACACAATGGCATTGTCAGGCGACACAATGGCATTGCAGGGTATTCCTAAATTGAATTTGCGACGAATTGCTGTACTCAATCCAAAATTTCATCATTAAGAATTAAGAAACCACAATGCCTAAATTGTTTAAAGGAAAAATTTCTCGTCGTCAGATTTTGACTACAGCTGGGTTAGGAGCCATTTCAGCCGCCGCAATTGGTAATATGGGCGAAGAGGTTGCTGCTCAACAGCCAACTGGACAAGCCACCCCACGCGGAGGGTCGTTACCGCCTCAGATTCAATTTCCGCCGATCTCAGAAAAAACTGAGGTTGACACAGGGGGGCCACCAACTGCATTACCTCCAGAGCGACGCTTAGGATTTGCGATCGTTGGACTTGGCAGACTGACATTAGAAGAAATCATGCCTGCGTTTGCAGAATGCAAACTAGCAAAGCCAACTGCATTAGTTAGTGGTGATACTGCTAAAGCCAATCAAGTTGCACAGCAGTATGGCATTAAACCGCAAAATGTCTACAACTATCAGAATTACGACAATCTCCGCAACAATCCAGATGTTGATGTGATTTATATTGTACTGCCTAACAGTATGCACCGGGAATATACGGTGCGTGGTGCGAAAGCTGGAAAGCATATTCTGTGTGAAAAGCCAATGGCAACCACAGTCGAAGATGCTCAACAGATGATCGATGCGTGTAAACAAGCCGATCGCAAGCTGATGATTGCTTATCGCTGCCAATATGAGCCGCACCATCGCGCCATGATTCAGATGATCCGTAGCAAAGAATTGGGAACTGTGAAGGTGATTCAGGCAGATAACGGACAAAATCAAGGAGGTGACTTAAATCAGTGGCGATTGAAACGCGCTTTAGCTGGAGGTGGCTCTTTACCAGATGTGGGAATTTATTGCTTGAATGCAACTCGCTATTTAACAGGAGAGGAACCGATCGCAATTAGCACCCAAATCTTCAGCACTCCTGGCGATCCTCGCTTCAAAGAAGTTGAAGAAAGTGTCACCTTCCAGCTGCGGTTTCCCAGTGGGATACTAGGAATTTGCTCCACTAGCTACGGCTTCCACGAAGCGCGTCGGTTTCGTGTCTTCGGCTCTGATGCTTGGGGACAACTCGATCCGGCGTTCTCCTACAACGGTTTGCGGATGATGATTTCGCGCAAATCGCCCACCAATAGCATGGCAGAAAACGTTAGTGAAGTGCGGATAGGTGAGAAGAACCAGTTCGCCTTGGAAATCGATCACATGGCAGATTGTGTGATTCAGAACAAGCAACCACATACACCTGGGGAAGAAGGTTTGCAAGACCAAAAACTGATAACGTTAATTTACGAAGCGGCACAAACAGGCAAAACGATCGCCCTACCTCGTGTGTCAGGATTGGATGTTACTCGTGGTCCTGCTCCTCGAATGCTGAAGTGATACGTGCATACCGTACATTGTTTTCATTGGGACTGCTAGAAACAGAAAAATAAACGATCAAATGAACGAATTACAAGCAATTTTAGAAGGCTTCGAGTCAAGTCAAAAAAGTGGTGAAATGACTTTTCTTGCGACTGTAGTTAAGACTCAAGGTTCAACCTATCGCCGATCGGGTGCTAAAATGCTGATGACAAATACAGGTCGGACGATCGGAACAATCAGTGCTGGTTGCTTGGAAAACGATGTATTTGAGCATACTCAACAACGAATGTCAGACGGTGAACCAATTGTTGTTACTTACGATAGCACCGCCTCTGAGGATATTCTTTGGGGCTTTGGTTTGGGGTGCAATGGGATAGTGCAAGTTCTCATCGAACGCCTTGAAGGAAAAAGCACACCAAATGCGATCGCTTTTATCCAGGAGTGTTTTCATAAAAAACATTTGGGTATTATTGCTACAGTCTTTGCCTTTGAAGGCGCAGTCAAGGTCAAACTTGGGTCGCGCCTCCTGCTGTATCCAAATGGTAAAATTATCACTGACATCAAAGAGCCAAATTTAATTCAATCTCTGCTTGCAGATAGTCAAGCAGCCTTTGCTAATCAAAAGTCAAGGGTAAACAACTATCAGTTACCTTTAGGCAGTGCTGAAGTTTTCATCGAAGTCATCCAACCACCCACAGCTTTAATAATATTTGGTGCAGGTTATGATGCTGTACCCGTAGCCCAGTTTGCTCAAGCATTAGGTTGGGACGTTACTATAGTAGATTGTCGAGCTAATGAGGCAACTAGAGCGCGATTCTCTATGCTTTGTGATGTTATTCTTAGTCGGCGAGAAATTGTACATAAACAGGTATTTATAAATGCCCACACAGTTACTGTAGTGATGACGCATAATTACCTTGACGACCAAGAAATTTTGAAAATGTTGCTGCTATCTCCTACACCTTACATAGGGGTTTTAGGCCCAAAACTGCGGACTGAAAAATTGCTTGAAGATTTACATCTGCAAGGAATAGATTATACTACCGAACAATTAAAAAGATTGCATGGCCCAATTGGGATTGACATTGGAGCAGATACACCTGAAGAAATCGCGATCGCGATTATTGCAGAAATTCAAGCAGTGCTAACAAACCGCAATGGTAATTTTTTAAGAAATCGCAATCAACCGATTCACCAATGTTATGAAAGCGACTCAAACTTGCTACTTACTATATAGTTTTTATGACTGCTATAGACAATGATAAATCAACCATAGCCATTATGATTCTTGCGGCTGGTGCATCTACACGGATGGGTACACCGAAACAACTATTACTTTACCAAGGACGTAGTTTTTTAAGATATATTACAGAAATAGCGATCGCTTCAGTTTGTCAACCTGTGGTAATAGTACTTGGAGCCAATGCAGAACAGATTCATCCCCAAATTAAACAACTTCCCGTTAAAGTAGTTAAGAACTTGGATTGGGCTTGTGGAATGAGTACTTCAATCAAGAGTGGTATTGAATTGTTAAATAATCTTCCGCAGAAAATAGAAGCAGTAGTTATTACACTTTGCGACCAGCCATTTGTTTCTCCCCAAATTATTAATCAACTTGTTGATGCATATTATTCGACAAAAAAATCTATTATTGCTTGCGAATATGAGGATACATTAGGTGTACCTGCTTTATTCAGTCAGACATTTTTTTCAGAACTTACTGCTTTAAAAGAAACTTCAGGAGCAAAAAAAGTTATTAATAATAACATCAATGAAGTTTTTTCGATTCCGTTTTCACTAGGGAATATCGATATTGATACACCAAAGGATTATCAACAATTGCTATCAATTACTAGAGGAATTTTTGAAGTATCTTGAAGGAGATCGCTAAAAGCAGACCTGATTTCTACTGAAATGATTTTTCGTAGTTTACAGTAACCACCTGACTTGAAAGTGGGTTTAGGGGTGTAAGGGTGTGGGGTGTAGGGGAAAGCCAGATTTTCATGCTTGGCAGTGATTTTTTCATCGGGACTGCCTCCTGCTTCAAAACCTGTAACTTTATACTTCATGCAAAAGAAAACTGCTGTATATAGCAATCCTAAATCATTCGTGAAATTCTTTTTCCTCTCCTTCTTCGCGTCCTTTGCGCCCTTTGCGGTTCGCTAAAAAAAGTATTTTTCACAACTCAGATAGGATTGCTATATCACAACATTAGTACAATATTTCATTAATTCGTAGCGAATTCTCTGCGAACCTACCCTGCAAGAAGGCGTTCGCGTAGCGTCTCGTAGAGAAGCGCCTATGCGTTTAAATTTAAACCCTCAATTCGTCACGATTTGACGCAAAACTGAGTGGTCGAGAGTTAAGTAAACTTGTACTGAGCAAAGTCGAAGTAGTCGAAACTCATCAACATAGGTATTTTTTCATTAGAAATCACCTTAATAGTCGTCAACTCACTTGCAATTCATCTCATCATCTGCTTATTGGGTAGATGATGAGATGAATTGCTGTATCAGTTAAGTTCTAAGTAGGTGAGTCGGAACGTTCTATTTGCTGACGAATGGTATCAATAGAAGCATTAATACCAGCCAGTTTGGACTCTAAATCATCTCGCAGCCAAATCAAGAATTTTAATTTCCGCTCTAAGCTAGTTTTGTGCGAAATCGGTTCGCTTCCGTAACATGGATTACCCCAAAAAGGAAACATATTTTACCTCTGTATTTAGCTTTTGTAAGAGTGCAATAGATTGCACCACTACATTCTGACGAATAACAATCAGACTGGTGTATGTAACAACCGACCATTATTGTGGGTGCTTAACGAACTTTTGCTAAAAGTTGTCTCTTGAATTGGTCGAGGTATTTAACCAAATTTTTCTCCTCTAAGAAAAAGTTGAAGTGACAATGCCAGGTTAAAAGGTTCTGGCAATTTGGCATCACAACTCTGTATTTTGCGGTTTAAATAAGATATCAACAGAACAGAACAACCACAAATCGCCAGTTGTTGACCCAACGCTGTAAAATAACTCAGCAGCCAATTCATAGCGTTTGGTCATCGCTTCTCTACAACTGGCTAGTAATTCACTAAAAAACACATAGTAAAAGTGCGTAGGCTAGAAAGCTGTCTTAACACGGCTGGTAAAATGAATGTCAAGTACCTGCAAATCAACTTACTTATATAGCAGAAGGCAGGGGGCAGGAGGCAGTGTTTCGACTACGCTCAACAACCAGGCAGGAGGTAAAAACATTACTCTTCCTGACATTCACGCTTGTCATTATGTCCTAACCTATATGACTACGGCTATATCAGTAAATACTTCTAATAATAGATGACTTGGTGGAAGGGAAAGGGATAATGCTGAAAGGCGTAACATTCTAAGACCAATTACTGAGTAAGAAATTATTTTATGAGAACCAGAAAGCTAGGCAAACAAGGGTTAGAAGTTTCAACTATCGGACTTGGTTGTATGGGAATGTCTGAGTTCTATAGTGGTCGTGATGAAATTGAGGCGATCGCCACAATTCATCGAGCATTAGAACTTGGCGTGAATTTTCTCGATACTGCTGATATGTATGGGCCGTTTACCAACGAGCAACTAGTAGGCAGAGCAATTAAAGATCGCCGAGATCGAGTAGTTTTAGCAACTAAATTTGGCAATGTTCGTACTGAAGATGGTTGTTTTAAAGGGGTTGATGGTAGACCAGAATATGTCCATCAAGCTTGCGATGCCTCGCTAAAACGTCTGGGGGTGGAAGTGATTGACCTCTATTATCAACATCGAGTAGATCCAACCGTCCCCATTGAAGATACTGTCGGGGCAATGGCAGAGTTAGTCAAGCTGGGAAAAGTGCGTTATTTGGGGCTTTCGGAAGCTGCCCCGGCGACGATTCGACGGGCTGTAGCAGTTCACCCGATTACTGCACTGCAAACAGAATACTCTCTTTGGAGTCGAGAGCCAGAGGATGAAATTTTACCTACTGTGCGGGAATTAGGAATTGGGTTTGTTCCCTATAGCCCATTAGGAAGAGGATTTTTATCAGGTGCGATCGCTACCCCTGACGATCTTGCACCTGATGACTATCGAAGAAATTCTCCTCGCTTTCAAGGTGAGAATTTTTATAAAAACCTGCAATTAGTAGAGCAAGTCAAAGCGATCGCCAGCGAAAAAGGAGTAACTTCTAGTCAGCTTGCTTTAGCATGGCTATTCGCTCAAGGAGAAGATATTGTCCCAATCCCTGGTACAAAACGCCGTACTTACTTGGAGGAGAATATTGCAGCTACCGAAATTACTCTGACTGAACAAGATTTGAATCGACTTGAAACAGTTGCACCAAAAAATGTGGCAGCTGGCGAACGCTATCCTGACATGAGTACTGTTAACCGTTGATCTCTCTGATGCTGGAGTATTTTTTCAAATTCCGCTTTCGATGCACAAGCAGACATTACCGCAGCTTAACAAAGTAATCACCCAGAATTCTCAGAGGAAATGTCAAAAGTAGCGATCGCTATTTTATCGGCTACATTATTTGGACACTCATTCAATCATCTGGAAACTGCCAGCATGAGATATGTTCAATATCTTTGCTGCCGCATTTACTACAGACTGCATCTATCACAGAGTCCACCCATTCATAGCTACAACTACGACAATGACAGAAAATGTTATTGCGATTAGCCATTTCAATACCTTGATGCCACTGTTGTAGTTGAGAAGAGTCTGGAAAAGCTTCTGACATTTCATCAAACCTCGTTTATGTCATTGTCTGTATTATGAGCCTAACAAGCCCTGAAGTGAATAACTCAGTATTAATTGCCCTGACTCTCACCGCGTCTATAGCCCTATCGCCTGTTAGCATTGCTGGTACTGTCCAAGATTCAACCCATACTATCAAAATGTCTTCATTTAACCTCAGTTCCCAAAAATGGCAAAACCGGGTGCTGCTACTCTTTGCACCATCTGTTGATCACCATAGCTATCAGCAACAGATGCAGTTATTTAACCAGCACCAAAATGGTTTTACAGACCGAGATTTAGTTCTCGTTCAAGTTTTGGCAACAGATAAAAGCTATGCCAACGGACAGTTAATAGATGAGTCTTCTGCTGCCAATTTGCGAAATCGCTTTGGGGTTGATAAAGAAAATTTTCGCGTCATTTTGATCGGCAAAGATGGAGGTGTTAAGCGCCAAGAAACGACACCAGTGCAAGTGACAGCAATTTTTGAGCAAATTGACGCTATGCCCATGCGTCAGCAAGAAATGCAAGAACGATGAAAAATGCATATACTGCAATTATCAAGCAATGAATTTATTAGCTCCTGGTTTTAGACCTACTAGGAGCTTTTTTTATTATCCATCTTGATTAAGGGAGTTCATCACCAGAAGTAATAGCGTTCATCCTCAAGGCTATCGATCATTGCTTCTGTTGGTAGATTGAATGTCAATATTTGGATTGCTATTGTGTATTTGTCACTAAAAAATGTTTATCAAATAAAAACAATGAATATTCTTGCTTGGATTGTTTTGGGTCTAATTGCTGGTGCGATCGCAAAGGCTATCTACCCCGGTCATCAAGGCGGCGGAATTTTAGCAACAATTTTATTAGGAATCATTGGTGCTTTTATTGGTGGTAGTTTGGGTGTGTTCTTCAGTACAGGAAGCTTTGCTCTAGCAGCTCCCTCTTTGAGTATTCCGGGTATTGCAGTGGCAGTTTTGGGTGCAATTGTTGCAGTCTTCTTGTGGAACGCATTAACTAGCCGCAGTGCTTTGTAATGAATTAAATTGAATTAACTATTTTAGAACTTACGCACTTTTTGTCTTATCTGTCAATGCGTAAGTTCTGTTTATCAACAATTCTTGACAGAATTTACTGCTTGTCGTACTGATAGCCTCAACATTATTCAGGTTGATAATGTTGAGGCTATGATTTTATTTTGGATGCCCTAGCAACAGCATGCTAAATCACAAATTTTATACTTGTAATCTAACTTAACTTTGTTTGGTGCATAGGCGTAGCCGATCATAGACATTGTCTGACAGGATAATTAAAAACTTGGGTTAGCGATCGCAATCTATTAGTTATACGTGTTTTATTTAAATTAAAGTTCTTTTTAAGACATCCAATTAGTCGTTTACACATTATTAGTATTTAAGAACTTAATACTAGTAGTGTATAAATAGATTAAGCTTGCCTCTGAGCTATTTGCGATGAAATTTCATGAAGAGGTAGTTACGATTCCCAGTGTACAACTTTGACAACTGTCCACAATACTGTTGCATGTCTCAAGCTCATGGTAATATTATTTTACTGTCAGGGAGATATTATTTATACATCAATCTATAACCATGCTGAAACAGCTAGTTAGGTGCGCTACTTCCAAAAAACAAACAATTATTCAACCTACCCAGGAAATCTACAAAAGCCATAATGTGCAAAGCACAGAGCTTTTAAAACTCTGCTTATATAAGGTACTAAAGAGCTAACTAAAGCTCTTTTTTAGGAATCATCATAGCCAGAGAGAAAGGCATAAAACCCTCTTAGGATGGCAAAAAATTAGACAAGAGTAAATAGAAAAGTTTTGACACAATGTCAATAGTTTTTTGTATATGTAAAAATATCAAAAAACCGAATTTGTCTTGCCAACAAGACATTAACATTGTGTGTTTTATTTAGATATTGATTCTCTTTGTGCTTAGTTACCTACTAAAAAGTTCTATTTGATTAGTGAAAACTTAAGCTACCCTCGATCAAATCAGGCAAACACTTAAATTTAACAAATAATTTAGGACTGCTAGATCAATATCGATCTAGTGAAAATTCGATTATTCACAAAGTCAGTAAGAGTAACAGGAAAAACATGAATATCATAGTTCGTTTGTTTGGAGCGATCGTTCTCCAAGTATCTGCGTTGGCTGCAATGTCTAGCATGGCAATGTCTGATGACAAGCCCTTTCGCGTCAATACCCAGCAGACTCCTGCTGTTTATCCACAGAAAACAACACAAATGTCTGATGACAAGCCCTTTCCCATCAATACCCAGCAGACTCCTGCTGTTTATCCACAGAAAACAACACAGAGGATTTGCTCTTTAGATCCCATTGAAGATTTATTACCTCCACCACAAACTAAAGCAAGTAATTCTTTGCTTTCTTACCTTGCTGAACAGGGTTTTACACAAAATAAAGAGGGTTCCTGGGTCTGTTATGCCAACGATCCTAAAAAAGAAGGACGTTACTTTACTTTATTTAAGGTCAAACAAGTTAATAGCAGGCTTATAGCAAGTTCTTTTCTAGATGAAGGTAGTCTGATTCAAGGGCAGGAAAATCGTAGCTTGGACTTCTTTATGATGCTGATTGAGCGTCATACGAATACTACTAAAGAGAACCGTCAAGGTATACGTAGATATCTACAAGCCTTCGTTTCCTTAGTCAAGGAAGGGAAGATCAAACCTACACGTCGTGGGTATCTTTTTGACCAACCAAACCGGGCGATAGTTTTATATCACACACTCTCATCAGGAAACCTTAAAGGTACAGGAATCACGATCAACATTTATTTACCTAAGAGTTGAATTGGGGAATGGGGAGACAAGGGGACAAGGGGGAATTATTGAACAAGCCTCTCCCTTGTCTTTCCTTCTACCTTGTCTCTTCTCCATGCCCAATGCCCCATGCCCAATTTAATTGCTGTCGTTTAGTGGAGGTGCATCTTGTCTAGATCATCAATTGTTCAAAGAATTGCGATGCCGAAGGTAGTTCGCTTTGCAGCGATCGCATTTTCATCTGTTGCAGTAGTACTCACTACGTGTCAGTCTGCTTTTGCACAGCTAAATGTTGGACGCTATGGTATCCAACAAGGACTGGAGTCTGAGTATCTCCAGTACCAAATCAATAACCAGAATTTGAGCCAGATGCGAGTCATTTCTGGATGTGATGTGGGATTTGGTCTGACTTGCAATAAAACTGGATCGGTAATCCAACGATTAGTGGAGTTAAACAATGGGACTAGTTATCAAAACCTTCTGATCCGAGCAGCCGGTGGGGAGAAAAACTTCCAGAATTTCGCTAGCTTCTACGGCAATAATCCCAATCTCTCTGCGGTGCCTTACGCCTCATTTTGGAGAAATGCATCTCCCGCAATCATGGATGGATCTCAATACCTTCTTGGACAACCTTTTGGTCGCAATCAAGTAGAAGGACTCGGACTTGTAACCAAACAGTTCTACTGGGCACCATACTCAGGAGTCAATGACTCTGTTAGCCTTCGTAATGGATTACTAGACCTAAAATTGTCATACGGACGACTGCTGTTTGAAGAAGCCTCAAAAATTTCTAACATTCAAGAGCAGATTCAGTCTCTAGGTCTGTCGCCAGAGATGACAAATTTTTATTTAGATAAAATCTCTACAGGCTTGGATGCGTTGAGTTCTGGAGATCGGAACCAACTCCAACAGAAGATTTTTGAAGTACTATCCTTTCCATACTCCGAAGAAGGTGGGGAACTCGGACGCCCCAATAATGCGATTCCAGCGGAATTTAATCAGATATTAGGAGAAGGTATCGCGGGAGATACTTTGCTGAGTGACAATCCACTAGCCTTGGATGGAGAAACAATAGCTTTTGATGCTTTCCCTGGCTCTACGGGAGATGTCTTGGTACCAGACAGTTCTAATTCCTTTCCACTTTGGCCAATAATCGGAGCTGGGGGTCTTGCTTTACTTCTGCTTCTACTACTGGGTGGTGATAGTTCTTCAGCTCAACCACCTATTTCTTCATCTCAACCACCTGCACCTGTTTCTCCAGGAAATGCACCTTTGTCTTTCAACAACAAAGGCGAATGCGATCTGACTCCTAGTGGTAATGGTTCCAATCACACACAGATCATTGAAATTCCGTGTAATGTTACTCCTCAAACCCCCACAGAAGTGAAGAAGGTAGTGGAGCCATCAATGATCAAAGCGCTTGTATTGCTAATTGTTTTACTATGGATAGTCCGTAATAAACACCGAACTTTAAAAATCCTTAATTCGTAATTATATTACATAAGGGCATTTAGCGAAAAGTTAGAGCGCTAGTTTCCAATAAGCTTGAGTTAGCGTTAAAAACCTTAAACTGGTAGTAGCGCGACATGCTTAAAATGTTGGGTTTCAAAAACTTAGGAAAACCAAAATTCAATAATTAACAGAATTACTCAACCCAATAAATTAAGCTTGCCGTGCTACTACTAGCGCGACCACCTTAAAATTGTGCATTAATAAACGGCAGAGGCGCAGAGAACACAGAGAGGGAAAAAGAAATTGTCTTGATGTTTTATGCACTATTTTAGCCCGGTCACGCCACTACAAATTTTTTTGCAACAAGCCTTGCGATGCCAGTAGGGTAGCACAGTTAGCTGTGCTACTCTACCCGTGTAACTCATTTAAATAAGAATCGCTATTATTACAATTTTGTAATTTAGACAAAGGGAAAGCTGTCATATTGGGCTGGTGTAATTAAAACTATCAACTCTTTCCAATCTCAGCAAAACAAGATTGATTGTTATGATTATTCGTCAATTTCTAGCTTTGACAGCCATTTGCCTCACGCTTGCAGCCTGTGGTCAAGCAGGCAGTAACCCTAATCTGACCGCCCAAAACCCCCCTCAAGCGGGTGAGCAACCACCGTTGGGGCAAAGACCACGCGGCCAGATAGATTTTACAGTAGCAGCTCAAAAACTTGGTGTTACCGAAGCCAAGTTAAAAGAAGCTTTGGGAGTACCTACTAATCCAACCAATCCACCAGATGGAGAGCGTCGCCGTCCCGACCTGAAAGCGGCAGCTACAAAGCTTAATGTTACCGAAGATAAATTGCGGGAAGCGTTGGGGATTCCGGCACGTCCACCGAGCAATTAATCAATTACTGGTAGGAATCGATCGCAACCACTCAATTGTTATTTACAACCAAGGTGCATTCATAGCGTATGACACTTAATTCTCCCCAACCGATTACACTCAAACCTTTTAAAGAAGGCTTGATAAAAGACAAACTGACGAAATGGCTGATGGGGTTATTGATACTCAGTTCACTTACAGGCGGTGGATACCTCCTTTACCGTCAGACGGTGATTTCCTCCACTCAGTCAGCCAGAAGCAAAATGCAGACAGTCCCAGTCGAGCGAGAAACATTACCGATTACCATCTCAGCCAACGGTACTGTTGAAGCCAAACAATCGACCAACGTCAGCCCCAAAAGTTCTGGACAGCTAAAGAAATTGCTCGTAGATGAAGGTGACTCTGTGAAAGCGGGGCAAATCTTAGCATACATGGATGATTCAAATCTGCAAGGGCAACTAATTCAAGCACACGGATCTCTGGCTTCTGCTCAAGCGAATTTGCAAAAGGCGATCGCTGGTAATCGTCCTCAAGATATTGCTCAAGCCCAGGCGCAATTAGAACAAGCCCAAGCGACTTTAGAAAAAGCAGAAGCAGGTAATCGCTCTCAAGATATTGCTCAGGCTGATGCACGTTTAAAAAGCGCTCAAGCAAGTTTAACAAAAGCCGAAGATGATTTGAGCCGGAATCAGCAACTATACAATGCTGGTGCTATTTCCCTTCAGACTTTAAACCAAAAACGCGCTGACAAGGATAGCGCGAAAGCTTCTGTAAATGAAACCCAGCAAGCGCTGGCATTGCAAAAAGCTGGATCGCGCAAAGAAGATATCGAGCAACTAAAGGCTGTGGTTGAGGAAAAACAGCAAGCTTTAGCACTACTAAAAGCAGGAAATCGCCAGGAAGATATTGACGCCGCACGCGCTCAAGTGGTTCAGCAACAGGGCAACCTAAAAACGATTCAAATACAAATCCAAGACACAGCAATTCGTGCCCCATTTAGTGGTATTGTGACTTCCAAGTATTCCGATCCAGGTGATTTCGTTACACCGACAACATCTGGAAGTTCGGTTTCGGGATCAACCTCTTCTTCGATTCTGTCGCTGGCATCAACTTATCAGGTTGTGGCAAATATTGCCGAAACCGATATTAGCAAAATTAAGGTAGGGCAGTCAGTAAGCATCACAGCCGATGCCTATCCTGACAAAACCTTTAAGGGAAAAGTTGCCCAGGTTGCAGCTCAAGCAACTGTGGCAACCAATGTTACCAGCGTTAAAGTCAAAGTGGATTTCACTGACCCTGAGACTCTCCTGCTTCCAAGCATGAATGTTGATGCGAAATTCGATGCAGGCGAATTAAACAATGTGCTGGTTGTACCAACAGTGGCGATCGCTCGTCAGAGTAATGGCACTGGTGTACAGGTGCTTACGGAAAATGGCAGCACTACATTTGTGCCAATTAAAACTGGAGCTACGGTAAATAACAAAACCGTTGTGCAATCAGGTTTACAAGGAAATGAAAAGATTTTGGTGAGTGCGCCATCGAATTCTAACAAAAATAGTAATACTAACAGAAACATTTCTCCTGGCGGTATGGGTGGTCCTCCTCCTGGTGGCCCATAGTACAGTTTTGCCTAAAAGCGTTTAATAGCAGGAGAACAGATTAACAATGCAAGCCAACGCATTAACAAAGCGTCCGATAAATGGCATTGCAGAGTATGACCAAATTTAATTAGCTACGAATTAATAAAATGCTGTACTTAGATTTAGTGTCACAAGCAAAGTTTAGCAATGATCAAATCACGCAATCGCAAACTACTGGTTAAACAGGCATCTACTCTAATCCGTAGTTCTTCGGTATCAGTCGTTGAAATTTTGAGAATGGCGTTCGAGACATTGTGGAGTAATAAACTCCGCACTGCGCTAACAATGCTGGGTATTATCATTGGCATTATGGCAGTGATTGCTGTCACCGCCATTGGTCAAGGCACTCAAAAAGCAACCGAGCAACAACTACAATCACTTGGAAGCGACATTTTGCAAGTGCAAGCGGGTGCATCTAGAAGTGGCGCGGTGCAACAGGGCGCTGGGAGTGCTACGACATTGACTTTAGAAGATGCTGAAGCGATCGCGCAACAGGTTTTAGGGGTTGACCGAGTGTCGGCTATTTTGCAACAGCCTGCCCAAGTCGTCTATGGCGAAAACAACGACTCGATGACCATTATTGGAACTGATGTCAATTATCCAGATGTACGTAACACCCATCCTCAAACAGGCAGGTTCTTTACTGAGGAAGAAGTCAAGGCGGCAAAACCTCTGGCGGTTTTAGGCCCCACCGCCCGCGATGAACTGCTGGGGTCAGGAAGTATTGCAGAAGGCGCACAAATCCGCATCTCTGGACAAACCTATGATGTGATTGGCGTTATGGAGACGAAGGGATCGCAAGGACCACAAAACCCGGATGAACAAATTTATATCCCGCTTACCAATATGTCTGCTCGGCTAGTGGGAAATAATGCTGTTAAGGGAATTGCCATTCGAGGAATTTATGTCAAAGTCAAAAGCCAGGAACAGCTAGACGCTGCTCAGTATCAAACTACGAATCTCTTGCGGGTAAGACATGGCATTTATCCAGAGAAAGGAGATAAAGATGATTTTCGGACTGTAAATTCGGCTGATATCATCAACACGCTGACCAGCACATCTAAGCTTTTTACCGTAATGATAGTGGCGGTTGCGGTAATTTCTTTAATTGTTGGCGGTATTGGTATTGCCAATATCATGCTTGTGTCAGTGGTCGAACGAACACGGGAAATTGGGATTCGGAAAGCGATTGGAGCGACTAGCACTGCGATTTTGAGTCAGTTTTTAGCCGAGGCAGTTGTGATTGCGGTAATTGGAGGGGTAATTGGTATTGGACTGGGAATTGCGATCGCCTTTGCCGCCTCAAATTTGTTTAAATTTCCCTTCGTGATTTCGCTTTTGTCAATACTGTTCGGCTTTGGTTTAACGTTTGTAATTGGGTTACTGGCTGGCGTGATTCCGGCTCGCAATGCTGCCAGACTTGACCCGATCGCAGCGCTCAGAAGTGATTGAAGAAGAATTCAGGAGTCAGAATGGGCTAAACGCCCCGCTAACAGGAGCAAAGCCGGAGACGCTTTGCCTCCGATTAAAACATTCTTGAAGTAGAGAATTACTAATATGGCAACGATGATTTGGATGGAAGAAATTCAGAAAACGTATCGTCTTGGGGAAGTCGAGGTTCCGATACTCAAGGGTATTGACTTGTCTATTGAGGAAGGCGAATACGTTTCAATTATGGGGATGTCTGGTTCGGGAAAGTCTACGCTGATGAATATCATCGGTTGCCTCGATCGCCCCACATCTGGACATTATGTTTTAGAAGGCAGAAACCTGACTACGCTAACCGATGATGAGTTGGCATATATCCGCAATCGCCGGATCGGTTTTGTGTTTCAGCAGTTTAATTTGCTGGCTCGTTCTACCGCTTTAGAAAATGTGATGCTGCCAATGGTCTATGCTGGTGTTCCCAAATCGGAACGTAGAAAACGCGCAGAGTCAGCTTTAACTCGCGTTGGCTTGGCAGAGCGAATGTTAAACCGTCCTAGCCAGATGTCTGGTGGACAACAACAGCGAGTGGCGATCGCCCGCGCCCTTGTCAATCGCCCTGCACTTGTTCTAGCAGACGAACCCACTGGAGCGTTAGACAGTGAAACCTCTCAGGAAGTGATGGATTTGTTGACTGAGTTAAACAGTCAAGGCATCACGATTGTCATTGTTACCCATGAACCAGATGTAGCCGAGCAAACTAACCGGATTATTCATATTAAAGATGGTTTAGCTGAAGGGGTAACAAAAAAGTTATTAACTAAGTAAGTCGGCAGAATAAAATCAAACTATGTTAACAAAAATGAACGAGACTAAAACCCTCTTCCCTCCTGCCTGGTTGTTGAGCGTAGTCGAAACACTGCCCCCTGCTCCCTGCCTTCGGGTAGTTTACCAGCCCTTTGCGTAGCGTTTAAAAGTGAGAAAAATCAAACTACTGGCTTTGATATTAATTAGTTTGGCAATGGTGTTGTGGTTTAATTTGCGTTTTTCAACACCGTCAATACCCATTATTGCGGCTTCACCACCAAAAACTATCCGCTACTTTGATCGCACTTTGCCTCAAAGCATCGCTCATATCGTGCTGATTCCAGTTAATAGCAAATTTTTGGTGACTCCTGCACTATCACAGAAGGTGGCCACTGTAGAGGAATTTGCCCAAAAGCATCAAGCCGTGGCTATTTTGAATGCAGGCTTTTTTGACCCAGCCAACCAAAAAACTACATCTTATGTTGTCCGACAAGGAAAGTTGATAGCTGATCCCAAGGAAAACGAGCGGCTGGTGAACAATCCCAACTTAAAATCTTATTTGGGTCAAATATTCAATCGCACAGAATTCCGTCGCTACTTATGTGGGCAAACTATCCGCTATTCCATTGCCCTACACAGTCAGTCACCACCAGCTGGTTGTCAGTTAGTTGATGCTATAGGTGCTGGTCCACGCCTATTACCAGAACTCACCTTAGAAAAAGAGGGCTTTGTAGACAATGCCAATAAACGAGATGCCCTTGGCAGCAACCAACCCAATGCCAGAACTGCTGTAGGTATCACCCGTGATGGCAGCGTTATTTTAGTTATGGTGGCTCAAAAACCCTTGGCTCCCGCGAACTCTGGAATATCTTTGCCAGCATTAGCTGATTTGATGAAAACTCTTGGTGCCGATCAAGCGATGAATCTGGATGGAGGAAGTTCGTCTTCGCTTTATTACAATGGGAAAACCTTTTACGGGAAGGTTGATTTGGAGGGAAATTCTATCAAGCGTCCTGTGAAGTCGGTTTTGCTGGTTCAGAAAAATTAGGGGCTATGGGAATTATACCTACCTACTGGTAGATTTTTGCCATAGCAGCAATCCCTGAATCCGACTTGAGTCACAATGATAATAGGCAATCATTGAAAATGCTCTTATGCTTCGTCTAACCCAAATTATTCGAAACTTGTTTCTTCGTTTTGAAGGCTTGTTTGGTGTTTTATTCCAAAGTATTTCTAATTTTTTCGGAAATTTATTTGGTTTTTTTGCCAAGTTTTTCGGATTTTCTCAGTCTGGTTATTTCTTGGAATCCGATCAGGTGCAAGACGTAAACCAAGCTTCAGCTAAACAGCCAATTGAAACAAATCGGGATAACACTGCTAAAATTCCTGCTACTAACCGCCGGCGTTCTAATGCCAAACTTGACGACTATTACCTCAACATGGCTCGTGATGTGAAAAAGAACTAACAAAAGCCATAAATTAGATTTTTATCTCAGAATTTTATCAATTACTGTTCCCTATACTAGTGGTCTGTCCCATTAGTTACGAGGGGTGAATAAGTTCGTAGTAAGGACTTTAGTCCTGGATTTTTAAGCACGCTTTGTGCTTACTACAAACTCATTATATTTAATGGGACAAGCCACTAGGTAGTGTAAGGTTGCGAAAATCATCCAGCCATAATTAACAGATTTGTATGTGCGTAGGCATCGCAGCTTTAACAAAAATTTTGTCCAGTTTGAGGCTGGACAATAGCTAGAAGTATTTTTGAGCTTGAATATTTACTTAGTTTTAACTTACCAAATCAACTAAGGCGTTGCTTTGGAAGCGGACTATAGATGAAACTGAGCAACCGCGATAATTCTCAGAGGTGAATACTGATA